>CAZNLA010000124.1:0-12180 GCA_964573385.1 uncultured bacterium | reverse complement strand
TGGTCTTTGTGTTTCTTTTGTGGTGAATCTTTTCTTTTTTAATTCACCGCGATAGAACGCATAGAACGCGAAAGAAACTTTTTCAAATTCTTCTTTGTGTTCTTTGCGTTCCTTTTGTGGTTAATCTTTCATTTTTTTATTCACCGCGATAGGACGCATAGAACGCGAAAGAAGCTTTTTTATATTCTTCTTTTGTGTTCTTTGCGTTTCTTTTGTGGTAAATCTTTATGTTTTTAATTCACCGCGATAGAACGCATTGAACGCAAAAGAGTTTTTTAATTCTTCTTTGCGTTCCTTTGCGGTGAATCTTATTTCGGTTGTTATATTATAGCCCGTGATTAGTTTTCTATTTCTTCCGCTACTTCCTCGCCGAAGGTGAAATTGCCCCATAGGTTTGGTTGGATTCTGGCTTCTGAGGGTAGGTCGGAGACTATTTTGGTGTTTTTATTGCTCCAGTAGATGCGGTCGACGGCGCGGGTTGCGGTTTGGTCGGACACGACGCGTCCTACATCGCCGCGGGTGGATTTTAATTTTGTCGGGTCAAGGTGTATGGATGCTAATGGGATTAATGCTTCCAGTGAATAACTTCGCGCACCGCGGATAACGGATATTTTTGCGTCCTGCAGGCGGGTTACCTTGTCAATATATGTCGTCTGCCAGGGGGATGAGAAGGGCAGGCGGGCATCTGCTTTTGTGGCGGGGACGACATAGTCATACAATATTGCCGTTGGCTGGCCGGCAACCATGGCGAAACTAAGGCGGATATCGCCGACACCGGCATCTGCACGGTTTACCTTTAAATCCGCATTGGTCTGCAGCATTACATCCACCACATCGCCAAGTTTGAAGGCCTCAATGAAGTTTGCATCTACTGCCGCGTTTTGAAATACCGCGCGGTCGTCATCGCCGGAGTAATAAATATATAAATTCTTTTCGTCGTATCCCAAAGCGAAACCGTCTATTCGCTTTTTCGGCCATTCGTTTGGTTTCCCATCTATTTTAACATCCTTCAGCATGGTAATGTCGTAATTCTTTTCTTCTTTGGCGGCAACCGCGCGTTGTTGGCGCAATAATTCCGCCTGGATACGGTTTTCCGCGGTGGCGATAATATTTCCACCGGCAAAACGTTTTACCTTATCCAAACCTTTTACCTCAATAACGGTATTTGATGGCCCACCCGGACTGACGACGCAACGGAAATGCGGTATTCCTTTTTCATCAATGGTGCGGTGGAAAGTACCGCCAAAATGCTCCTGCCCCAGCGAAACCTGGCTGAGCTGCGCGGGGGTCGGGGGATTATTATAACTCCAGGCATCGCCACGACGACTGTCTAAAAATACTCTGCCGATATACAACCCATCATCACAGGTTAATAAATCCGTCGCGCCATAATTTGACCCAATGCTGACCACCTCGCCAACATCGGCATTCACCACGCCAGAGCCATAAACGCGGATACCGGCAATCATCACCCCCGGTTCCGCGCCACTGGCAGTGGTGCTTAACCCACCATGCAAGCCGGGCCAACGCAATTTATAACACCAGTTAAGTTTACCCTGCGGAGAGAGGCTGAATATGAATGGCGACAAACCGATGGCGTTACCCTTTGAATCGGTATAGCATGCCTGTACCTGATTCGGGTCATTTGCTATTAAATTTGGCACCGGCACATATTCTGTCGGCAATGTATAGAGTGGATAACCTTCTGGTGTGAACTTCTCCGCGCGGAAAAAGGCGACGGCAACCTTGCCGGATGTGGTGGTGAAGGAGATATCAAAATTATCATTCATCCTTACTCCCCATACCGATGCCCCTGCCGCCAGGCTACTCATCTGCACCTCAATCGGTTGCACCCGTCCATCCGCATTGCGGTCAGTCCAGGCGAATATATTCATCCCTTTCGCGGCATCTCCCATGCGTTCGCGCAGCCATTTGGGAATCGCGCCACATGCCGATACCGGACGCACCTGGTCTTTGTCATACACCCACAAACAGGTTATTTCGCCCATGCCATAACCACCCCAAAGGCTGAAATATAATTTCCCATTGCGATGGAACGGATAACTGGGCACAGGACCACCAAAATTATGCGCGCGCAAGTCAACAAAACGGTCATATCGCGGGTCGTCATAACGCCAGATTAAATTAGCCGGTTTTATCACCCCGGTTTTCGGGTCGCGGCGCATCTCCAGATTATTAGCAAACAGGTGGTTTGCATCCGCAGGATCGATACCGGCAGAACCCCCACCATATAATGCAGAACCCAGCACCTGATTAATACATTTACCGGTTTTATCCCATACACTGGTGCGGCGCAATTCATTGTTAAACTCGCACACCCACACATTGCCATTCAGGTCTACATCAATCCCCGCCGGTGCTTCCAGGTTATCAATATCAAATGGTCCTAATTTATGTTTACCGGGTTTGCCAATAGTCCTGATTAATTTGCCATCTTTGCCATATACCTTAACCTGATGCACCGGGTCCATCTCACCGACGTAATAATTGCCAGCTTCATCCACGGCCAACCCCAACGGATTTGTACATCCGGTGACAATTTGTGTCACCTTATAACTTTCATGGTCAATAATTAGAACACCATCTTTATTAACACAGGCAATTTTACCATCCGGGCACAGACGTATACGACCGGGTTTTTCTATTGTAATCTTACTGATAATATGCACTTTTTCATCTGTTTTATTTAAATTATTGGTGATATCGCAGACGATAACGGTATTTGAATCACGGTCTGCAATCCAGGCGGTTTTCCCCACAATTGCCAACCCTTCAATAGATTTAAAATTGACGGATTTATCATCAGTTGAGACAAATCCCTGCTGAAATGCGTCATCTTTGCCGGTTTTAAAATCGCTGGATTTGTCATTGCTGGATACTGCCAATATTCGTCTGGCTGATTTTGTTTTAATATCAACGCTGATAATAGCCAGGGATTGATTAGCAAAACCAAGCCATCCCCCCTGTTCCAGGAAATAAACCGCTTTCCCATCGGTTGCCATCACCCGCGGACAGGCCAGTTCTATGCGACCAATACCCCAAAGTTTTTTCATATCCGCGTCAGATTCCAACAGCGAATTGCCGCCTTCGCAAAATGCCCCTAACCACATGGTATTGCCGGTACGCAATACATCCTGCGGCGCGCTATGGTCGCCCAACCAGCCACCGGTATTATCCGGGGTTATCCACGCCTGACCATATTTTTTAAGAGGATAAAAAGAATATTGGTATTCCAGCGACAATCCGGGATGCCAGATACCGCGCCAGCGATAATTGCCGGGAATGGCAATTTTATCAATGGTAGTGGGGGAGTCATATTGCCATTGATTGCTGCGGGTGAATGGCTGCCAAAAATCGTCAAGTGTCGCCATATCCCACCACACGGTATTCTCACCAGCGGGGAACTGCCGGCCAGTCGCGACATTTTCCACCACCTCACCCTTATCATTAATAATCTGGATAGTCGCGTAACCCGCCTGCGGCATATTAAATTTTATGGGAATCACCCCTGCAGGTGGCGCGTTTTCCTGCACCCCGGGTAACAGATGCCGGGCAAGAAAAGCATCGCCGGTACCTTCCTGGCCACCCACCACCCAGATATGCGTCTTAGTGCAAACTATGCTGACCGGTCGGGTTTGGGTGCCACCCACCCGCACCGGATCAGTCCAGGTTTTGCCACCATCTTTAGTACTGACAATATCAAGGCCGTTTATTGCCCAACCTATATTATTATCCATGAATGCCGTCATGCCGTTGACATTACTTGTTACCCAGGTTTTACCGCCATCTGAAGTTTCCCACGGTTTGGGTACGCCGTGCAAAAATACCCAACCGCGTTGCGGATTAGCAAAATTCACTGACGCATACATCTTCCCTTTAGATTCCGGAAATGGCAGCATTGTCCAGGTATCACCAGCATCGGTACTGCACGCCATTGCGCCACTGCAACCTATAAATATCGTGTTGTTATCTGGCGCGGAGATATTACACCGGGTGGCAACCCAACTGGCTTCGCAACCGACAACCTGCCGTACCCTCTCCCAGCTTTCACCACAATCACGGGTGCGGAATAGCCCCTCGCGGTTAGAGATAAGAAAACCAACTTTACGGTCGGGCGTAAAGGTTAAGGAACCATACCCGACATCGGCCGTTACACTGCCAACCTTAACCGGTGCCCAGTTGCCCCCACCGTCCACAGTACGCATTACCACGCCGGGTTGGCGGGTACCATAAGGGAAACCTGTAACCATCGCTTCCTGCGCCGATATCGCGACAATATTGTTAAACCAATACGCGTCTTTATCACCCTTACTCCACTGGTTCACCCATGATTTACCGCCATTGGCAGTATGACTGATATTACGAATCCCGCTGGTCCAGCCATATTGACCGTCTGCAGTGAAAGATATACTGACCCGCAAAGCATTCCCACCAGGCTCAACAGATTCCCAACCACCAATTAATTCCGCTGAAAACGCAGTGACAATGAATAACGTTGTCATTATTAATGAAATAACATAACGGGAAAGTTGTTGAAACATGGAATTCTCCTTACATAACAGTTGCCTGTAACTATAGTGGATAATTGAAGATTATGCAAAATATTTCTATGGTTTTTCAAAATCCTGTATAGATTTGTTTAAAAATACCTTGACTCCTAACGGAGTAAAAGTAAGTATATAAGTGAGGAGAAATATCTTTAAAAGCGATAATTCTGTAATTGCTAATGTGAGTGAAATCCACAACCCATTATTATTCACCGCAAAAGGACACAAAGACCGCAAAAGAAAAGTTATAGAATATTCTCTGCGTTCCTTGTGTTTCTTTCGCGGTGAATATCTTGATTAAATTAATTTACAAATAACTTGTTTATTTCAATGTTCTTAAGGTTTAAGGTATTAAACACTTCAACCTACTCAACATTTCTGCTATATATATCAAACATCGCTATAGCATTTTCCAGTGGTATGTCATCGGTCAGGCATTGGCTGCCACCCAGGATATAGCCACCACCGGCGCCCAGGGTATCAATACATTGTTTCACGGCGGCGCGTACCTGTTCCACTGTCCCATACCGTAACAAAGTAACGGTATCCACACCACCTATAAAGGCCAGGCGGTCACCATATGATTTTTTAAGTTCACTGTGGTTATTGCCATTTACATATCCGGGAACCGGGTCCCACAGGTCTACCCCTATCTCAATTAAATCATCAATTACCGGTCTGCACATGCCGCAACAGTGAAACCATATTTTAAGTCCATGACTTTTGGCGACGGCAAATATACGTTTTAATTGTGGTTTATAAAACTCCCGCCATATCTCCGGGCTGCAATGCATTCTGTCGTTTGCGCCTATTTCATCACCGCAGCGGAAAATATCAAATTCTCCTTTTGCGGCAGATAACCAACGTTCATTCCATTCAACAAAAAAATCGCCGGCGCGTTGCATATAGGCATGGGCAAAATCCGGTTCCATCATCGGGTCAACCAACGCGTTTTCGTAACCACGCATATTTATAGCAAACTGGACTCCGCAACCACCCTCGCCACCGACCACCGGCAAACCTGATTCTTTTACCTTAAGACACTTTTCGTATATGTCGGAATAGTCAAACCAATCAGCAGATGGCCAGTTATATTTATCCAAATCCGCAATCGTCTCAAAATCACCCAGGGGTAAACTTCTCTGGTGAAAATCTATCCCCCAGAAATCGCAGACGGTGCCATCATCCAGTTTTTTCTGTTCCGGCCCAATATATTTTGGACCAACAAAAGATTCAAAGAATACAGAAAAGCCATCAATACCCATCTTGGCAAAAAGGGATAACCTGTCCGTAACCCCGTAATAATCCATGATTTTTTGCATTAATCCGGGATGACATTCAAAGCCAACCGGCAACCGATCAGTCTCTTTCCGGCTAATTGCTGCCAAAACTCTTTCACGTGATGTCATCATATATCATAAACCTTTATTTAAACATAACCAGCATTGATGTTGCCTATTATACGCATGGTCAGCCAATTTGTTAAGAGATGGACTTGACAGCAAACATATGTTTGATTATAATGTTATATATTTGTCAGCATTATGGGAATGGTGTTCAGTAAAATAATTTCATAACCCTAAGCATTTTACTTACTTGTATACACATTTTTAAAATAAAGTATCTTTTGAAAAGATGAATCATTTTGAGTCTAATCCAACCCCTTTAGGGGTGATATGTTAATAGTAGTGGATTATTACAACAAATAATTAACCCCGGAGGGGTGACATGTTAAAAACGCTGTAATATAAAAACCTGTTCCGAAAAACGGCAAAATTAATATGTCACCCCTGAAAGGGCTTAAAAAAATCTGTAAATAGAACCATTACTATTAATATTTCACCCCTAAAGGGGTTGGATTGTAGTTAATTTTTTACTATTTTTGAAAATATAAAATTTTATTTCATAAATGTATAAAGGTGAAGACAACATCGTGGACTTTAGAATTAAAATTTGCAGAAAATACTAACAGTGTTCACAACAAAAGAGCATTTCTGATTAGAAAAAATATTTAAATAGAACTTTTGCGCTCTATGCGCTCTTTTGCGGTGAATAAATATAAAAAGAATTTTACCGGAAGATTTAAAATGAATGATAATAAAAAGAAAGATTTTTTAGATGCACTGCAGGCAGGATTGTTGCCATTGCAGGCAGCGGAATTTGCCGGATTAAAGTTGGTAACAGTTGAAAAATGGCGAAAAAGTGATGATGATTTCAACAGAGAATGGGCCAATACCGAGGCAATATTGGAGCGTAAATGTATAGACGCGATAATTAATGTCGGCAAGGATAAAACTGAATGGCGCGCGGCAGCATGGTATTTGGAACGCAGATTTTCTAACCGTTGGAGCGGAAAAGAGATTAAAGAGGAGAATGAAGATGACACAAATATACAAACCATCCTTAACAGATTGGCTGGTATCGCTGCCAGCAGAGGAAAGGATGGAGAAGATACAAAAGCTGAGTAAAACAGAAAGAAGGAAATTGTTATACCACTGGCCATTATGGGCAAGGCCAGACCAATTAGCGCCGGAAACAAATTGGCATATATGGATGATACTGGCAGGCAGAGGATGGGGGAAGACGCGCACCGGTGCCGAATGGATAAGAGAGATAATAGAAAAAGGTTCAGCACGCCGGGTAGCACTGGTAGCACCGACATATAACGATGTCCGCGCGGTGATGGTAGAGGGAGAAAGCGGGATCTTATCAGTATCGCCACCCGGAGAAAGACCCAAATGGGAGCCATCACTGAATAAATTGTCATGGCCAAATGGTGCCATTGGTTACACCTTCAGTGCGGATGAACCCGATCGTTTGCGCGGTCCACAACATGACGCCGCCTGGTGTGATGAATTGGCGGCATGGCGACGGCCGGAGACATGGGATATGCTGCAATTCGGGTTGCGATTGGGAAGTCACCCGCAGACATTAATAACCACCACTCCGCGACCGACGAAATTGATAAAAAAAGTTATTAAAGACAGTTGTGTGGTTACCCGTGGCAACACATTTGATAACGCCGCCAACCTGGCAGCAGCATTTTTAAAGTCAATCCGCGATAAATATGATGGAACCAGATTAGGCCGACAGGAATTATACGCAGAGATACTATCAGACACTCCCGGCGCGTTATGGAATAGAGAAATGATAGAAGATAGCCGGTGTGTGGCACCCAAAATGCGTAAAATAGTAATCGGTGTCGACCCGGCAGTAACCAGCAATGTAAACAGTGCTGAAACAGGTATAATTATCGCCGGAATTAGCGAGGATGGAAATGCCTATATTATAGACGATTTATCCTGCAGTGGGTCACCGTTGCAATGGGCACAAGTGGTAGAAAACGCCTATAACCAGCATGAAGCAGATTATATAACAGCAGAGGTAAATAACGGTGGTGATCTGATAATATCAACACTGCACACAGTTAATTCATCATTACCAATACGACCGGTGCGTGCATCCCGGGATAAATATACCCGTGCCCAACCGGTGGCAGCGTTATTTGAAAAAGGCAAAGTGAAATTATCTGGCACTTTCCCCACATTAGAAGACCAAATGTGCGAATGGGTACCGGGTTTAACATCACCAGACAGGTTAGATGCCATGGTTTGGGCAATATCATCACTGATGATTAATCCACAGGGTAAGATGGTTATAAATATATAAATATATAAATATATTTAATTAAAAATTGATAATTAAAAATTAAAAATTATTGTAAATGTGACACAGAGATTCACGGAGGGTTTTTATAATTAAAAACAAAGAGTCAGTAGGCGAAAACCACCCCGACCTTCGGCCACCCCTCCTTACCAAGGAGGGGAATTTAAAATGATGGTTTTAATTATTACACAGACATTATATTGTCAACATACTACACAACTCCCCTCTTTGGCAAGGAGAGGGCAGGGAGTGGTTGGGTTTACAATTTTAATTACCCTCTGTGAATCTCCGTGCCTCCTCTGTGTATCTCAGTGTAATAAAAAAATCAATTAATCAGTTGCAATGCCTCTGATATTCTTTGGGGTCTTTACGCCACCTTGACCCCAGACTGCTGTGCCACCCTGAAAAGTTACAGCACCGCCAGGGCCCATAGTGGGGTCGCCGAAACCATTATTTCTACCACCCATATTACCACGTCCCGTTCTTGGGCCGGAATTTATTACGCCGTCGCTCTTACTGTTAGGATCTGCTTCGCCGGATAATACCTTAATAGCTTGTTGCGCGTTAGTTTTAAGTAACGGATTTTTCAAATCTTCAGTCAGTGAAGGAATCGCGTTTGCGTCACCGGTGCGTCCCAGGATAGAAATAATCTGGTTTTTTACCTGAACGTCCTGGGTTTCATTTTTCATAGCTATCAATACATTCACTGCAGTAGGTGTTGCGATTGTACCTAAAGTCTGGTATACCTGTTGACTAAGTTGTGGTTTAGCTATTTTAAGCGCGGATAATGTCGCTACTGCTTTATCACTTTTAATTGTACCAATGGCGTTAAATGATTCATTTGCCATAATTGGTTCCGCGCTTTTTGCACCATCTGACAACATCTCAAGATATTTATCAAGATCTGCGACATTAGCGCCATTATTTCTTAATTCACCAAGGGCGCGAACCGCTTTGATAGCTGTGAGTAAATTAGCTTTATCATCAGCAACCTTTTGCAATAATGGTACAGCATCCTGAGATGCAGTATTGCCGATAGCGCTGATGGCAACCTGTTTTTTCTCTAAATTATCGCCACCTAATGCCTCAACTAACGCTGGTGCCGCAACTTTACCCATTACCCGCAGTGCATTTATAGCTGCGTTTGATGTTTCTTTAACAATTGCATTATCAAGCAATACTGCTACAGTAGCCGGATCTGCAATATTACCCAGAGCATTTAATACATTATTCTTTAAATTATTTACCATATACTGCTGTTTGGGATCTTCATTTTTCTCATCTAATAATGTTACTAATATGGGTGTTGATTCTGTACTTTTAATTTCGCCTAATGATCTGATTGCTACATTACGCAAATTATAATCCTGTTCATTTAATAACGGTAACAGATATTCAGTTCCTTTGGCATCGCCAATTTGTCCTATAGTGCGCGCGGCCAGTATTTTTGTCTGCATGTCTGCAGTTTTCATGGTCTCACCAACAGGTTTAACCGATTCTGGCATTTTCATGGTGCCAAACGCGGCATAGGCAGCATTTTTAATTCGCGGTTCCGGGTCAACCAGTAATTTTGTAATTTGTGGTACTGCGCGTTTCTCACCGATTAATGCCAACGCGCGTATTGTTCTTTCCCGCATTACGACATCAGTATCGTTTATCATCCCCATCAAAATATCCGCGATACCATCCGCGTCCAATTGTGCTAATGAATATGCGGCAGCACTTTTTACATTTTTACTGGCATCTTTTTCCAGCAGATTCTTTAATGGTTCAACTGCGCGTTCATTTTGTAATAATCCCAGGGTTGTAGCTGCCTGTACGCGAACATTTTCTGCGGCATCCTTTAATCCCAAAATACAGGTAGCAAAACGTGGGTCTGGCATTCGGGTAATTGCTTCCAGCATTACAACTTTGCTTTCTGGTGATACATTAGGATAAGCGTTGAGTAATGGTGCAATAGTCGTAGGGTCATTTTGATTAGCAACAACACTGATAGCGGTTTTACTGATTTGCATGTCTTTATTTTTTACAGCTTCCATTAAAGTATCCATTACATGTTTGTTGGATATAAAAATGCTCATGCTGTTTATTAATCTGCTTTTGGCATTCACATCAGTTTCGTTATTAAAGGCATCCAGTAAAGGTTCAACTACTCTTTCATCTCGGGTTTGAGCAAGTGCCTGGATAATACGTGGTTTTGTTGCCGGGTCAGCAGTTTTTAACAGTTCAAGTAATGGGTCTACAGCAATGGCACCAAAACTGGCGACATTAAAATACAAGCGGGATTTAATTCTCTGGTCCTGCTCTGTGTTTATGGCTGCCAACACCATCGGCAACGAACGTGGGTTTGCGATAACACATAAACTTTGTACCGCACCTGTCCGAACATTGGGTTCAGTATCTTTTAAAGCGCCAATTAACGCGTCAACAACTTTTTCATCATTCTTTAACATACCTAATGAATATGCTACTACTTGCTTTACCTGTGGGCTTTTGCTTTCTTTCAACTGAGCAACAAGCGTCGCGTTTCCTTCAGGGTCATTTAAAGCGACCAGTGCATATATGCATTGATAAACAGATTGATCTTTCGGTTCTTTTATAGCTGCTATCAAACCTTTTACATCAGTCGGAATTGGTTTAGGTTGCGGTATAGCCACTTGCGCGAATACAGATGACAGAGAAATTGCCGCGATAAACAATAACCCGGAAATTCGTGTGAACAACTTCATTTTAATCCCCTTTATAATATTCAACAGTTACAATACGCACGAAATATGAAAAATATTCATTAGACTATTCAGGACAAGTCTATTAAAAATCAAACCATATCGGCGCGTAATTTAAAATATTGCCAACACCACCTAATAACGGCCACCATGAATAGGTGATGGGATTCTTTTTATCAGTGTCCGTCCTGGTCATCATCATCCATCCATGGGTGAAAGTACTGAACTTACTATTTTTCCCGACAATAACCGCCAACGGAATCTGTACTTCCATGGAATATCCTGCTTCAGATTTATTAACTGTTGTTGCGGCATGCACTTCAAACTTTTCAGCATTATCAACTTTTTGCAAACCATACTGCTCTTTATTTTTTCTGTAATGTGCCTGAATATTGGCACCGGTTAACCCGACACGGATAGCGATAATATCTTCATTCACCGGGTCTGACGATAAATACACGGTAATGTAATCGGTAACATCAATAGTTGCGTCTTCGGCATAAACACCGATATACATAGAATCAGCATCCCAGGTTAATCGCCACTCTGTTTTATTGGGAATATCAGAAACCCCGGAGTTTAACTTATAACCACCGAAATAGTTAGTACTGGTCTGCCATTGCACATCATCCAAAACGCCATCTATTTTAATCATTGTTTTATATGCGCGTGGAATAACCACTATTCCGGGTTTGTCCCACCTGCGTCCCTGCTCTACAATTGCAAGCTGATCAGAAACAGCCTTGCGGGCAACCTCTAATTCAGCAGATGAAACCGGAGTTTTAGCTGTTAATTTTGCATATTGCTGTTTTAACGGATCAGCGTCAAACGCAAGCGATGCCTCATAACCGAGGGTATTATTTGCGTTTTTTACCGCTGTTTCCAACTGCTTTATCAAGGCAGCATCATCAGCCAATGCCTGAATATAAAGAAATATAAATAATGCTAAAATTGCGTAAAGACGCATCAGGTTCTCCCCATCTTAATGGTGATATATTGTACCGCTATATAGGGTAATTTGTAAATGATTGTAAAAAATCTTTTTTTACTATTACACTACAAGCTTCAAACCACCCCAAACAAATTAGACAATTCTATAATTTCCTTCATTAAATAAATCTGTTACATTTTACTCCCTCCGTCACTTCGTGACACCTCCCTCAAAGAGGGAGGCTTTTCATGTCCCCCTCCTCGAGGGGGATGTCACCGCAGTGACAGGG
>CAZNLA010000123.1:0-12199 GCA_964573385.1 uncultured bacterium | reverse complement strand
CCCGTACAATAGCCGGCCCGGCTATTGCAACTTTCAGACAGGCGGGCCGCCTGTTGTACTTTTATCCTTTTTTCAAACACCCAATCTGTTCATCTTTAATTGCTTTATTTAGACAGGATTAACATGATTTACAAGATTATAGTTTAAGGTCGCTTCGACAGGCTCAGAGACCGGTCACTGAGCCTGTCGAAGTGACCTTAAGCGAAAGTTATAAAAAAAAGACACACCCACAGAATATAGGCATAAAACAGTTTACAGTTTGCTACGGTATGCGTCTTTGCTGACCGGGTTTAAAATGTCGGAGAAACATTACCATTATAAACGCAAAAACAACAGTATTTACTGCCATCATAATTATCCAGTGTTGCGGGTTAATAACGTATGGTCCGTAATCACCCTGAATTAAAATCTTATCGCCGAATGAAAGCGATTCTTGCGCGGAACCACCGTCAAACACTCTTCTGACGGGCCAATAACCAATTGCAAACCATATTCCGGAAACAATATAAAAGTATACGATGCTTAAAACTGACAAGATGAAGGACGCCTTGCTTCGAATCAGTAGACTAAAACCGGTAAACAGCATCAAAGGCAATGAAAAAGAATATATTGTAAAAAGAAATTCATCAAGATGCATTGTACCATGCGATAATCCTAAGGGTAGTGAAACAAACAGATACAACCAACTTACCCAACCACCATATACAGTAATGGCGATACATAAACAAACCAAAAATCCACCAAAAGCAATATCCCACTGTGTGTTAACAAAAAAACTCTTAATATTCTTCATATATTTCCAGTATACCTTGCCCTTTAGCTTGGATACAATTTAAAATTATGCCATACAGTAAGCAGAATCCATTTCATTCTAATGTTACCGGGGATAGCCGGGCTGCGACCCTGTTCCAAACGGTGACCAATTTTGAAAAGATTATCTTTCTATTGTTAACCTATAACTGATTTTTTTCACTCTTCAAATTTCACTCTTCAAATTTCACTCTTCAAAATTTCACTCTTCAGATAGCCGGGCTCCCGCCCAGTTCCAAACGGTGACCAATTTTGAAAAGATTCTCTTTCTATTGTTAACCTATAACTGATTTTTTTCACTCTTCAAGGATTCACGAAACACTCTTCAAATTTCACTCTTCATCAAGCACTACTGGTGTCAAACCCGGTATATATTTACAGGCTTCTTCAAATACTTTTTGATAGATTCCATATGTCATGGCTACATGGTGGATAAATGGACCTTCTATTAATTTGCGTTCCCATTGTGACCAATTTGCAACTTTCATCCATACATAATTATTTAATGTATCCGGTCCATCCATCGATTGACCTTCGCCGATGGCGAGGGCGTATTCACCGCGGTCACCGTCAAACCTGATAATGGTTATATCGCCGTCATGTAATTTAAAATGTGGCATTCCGGATACCGGACTGGGGAGAATCCAATGGTGACCGATTTTTATTTTCTCACTGGGATTACACATAGATAATGGCGCACCGGCGTGCCACAACAATACCCCGTTATCATCTTCAGGATGACGGACGGTAACATCGGATAAAAATACCGGTTGTTTGTTATAATTAGCGCGTTGCAGCATAATGGTACTTATCGCGCCGTGAATGTCGGATTCGCACGCAACTGGGATAGTTTCTGATACCATGCTGTTTGCAAGGAAACAATACGCGCCAAATTCATCAACCAATGAATCGAAATCCTGTAATGCCAATCCATCCAACTTTTCATCTGTCGCTAATTTTAACATGCCATCGCGAACCGACAAAATATGCATCAACTTTTCATCATCAAGATTTATTATCTCCATGGTGTTGCGTAGTCCATTCACTTCTTCCGCGTATTTCGTATAATCTGTTTTTACACGTTCACGCGCCTGACGAATAAAGGTCACCATGTCTATCGGCAATATTTCAATTTTAAAACGTTCGAGTAACTCGCTTTCGCTTACTATTGTTGTCCAGAAAAAATCGATTCGCTGACCGATATGTCCTATGCGCATACCGGTGCGAAAAGCAGATGCGACATTTGCGGCACGCAGAAAATTATCTATTCCTTCAGTTAACTTTATATCATCCACACGGCAATTTTCTATATAGGTAAAAGGAACATTCAGTTTGTGCAACACTTTGCTGGAGGCAAATAAACCACATAATGAATCGCGATATCGCGACCCATCTGGTTTTGGTGCCTCATCCCGTGGACCCCACAATAACGTTGGCACCCCCATTTTTCGTGCAATCATCCCCACCGCACCCTCGGTACCAAAGTTACAATGTGGCATAAATAAGCAATCTACTCCCTTGCTTTTAAGGTATTCCACCACCGGGTCAACATGCGATTGGCTGCGCACCATACCATCCGGTATCACATCATTCAAATCGACATAACGCACACCCATGCCGGCTAATAATTCCTGCAATTGTACCTTATACCGCATAGCATCTTCGTGAGAAAAAACGAATTTGCCAATAGGGACTAAACCCAGCAATGGTTGTTTTAACATGATATAAACCTTTATTTTAGTTTTCAGTTTTGGTTGAAATCGTAAGCAATCGTTTGAAATCTATTTTTCACATTCTATAATTTGAAATTTACAATTTACAATTTACTATCATCCTCGCTGCCCCCAACAATGGGTCAGCCTGTACCGTAATCACGGTCTTCCCTATTGCATCGGTCAGTATTTCTGCCCAACCGGCAGATTTTATGCCGCCACCAGCAATAAAAACCGGCAGTGATTTATCGGTATGTAATTGATTTATCACATTACTGGTTCTTTTCGCCAGACTTTCCAGCAATGACCGTGCCATATCTGCCCGGGTGTGATTAAAAGATATATTTTGCCAACTGCCGCAACCGGATGATAAATCCGGAACAAAAACTAAACCATTACTGCCGGATGGCGATAACGATGCTGAATGAAAAAACTCATCGTAATTATCACCATACCCAAGTGCATTTACTGCCCAGTTTATAACATTGCCACAGTTGTTTTCTGTGGTTAGCAAGAAATATTTACCACCGAGGTATGGACCACGTAACGCGAACTCATCTGTGGTAAATACCGGCACATTGTCCTGTATTTTATATGCTACCAGTGCGGTGCCAAGGGTGGCTAACACCCCGCCATTTGGCATTTCCGCGCCGAATGCACCGGCAGTCTGGTCGTTACCAGCCATGATTACAGGTATACCTGCCGGTAAATTAAAATCTTCTGCCTTCTCTGTGGTATTGCCGGCAATATCGCCAATTGCTAACATTTGTGGCAGATTTTCTGTATTTAAACCGCATTCCATTACAGCATTCTGCCACCATGAACCTGACCTCACAGCATATAATCCGCTCATGGAAGCAATATTATTATCTGTTACGTGGATTCCTGATAGCAGATAAATAAGATAAGACGGTAATGGCATCAACCGATCGGATGCTGATATCGCCATACCTTCAACCCGGGTTAAATGCAATAGCATCGATGCCTGCAATGATGGCAACAAGGTGCTAATCCCAGCAATTTCACCGATTTCATTCCATGGGATATTTTGCCGCACCTGCTGACAAATATCCAACGACCGTTCATCCTGCCAACTGCGGAATGGAAAACGACAAACACAGGTATCAGCATCCATAATTGTAAATGTTTGCGCCTGGCTGGTAATCGCCATCGCCTTAATTAAACGCGGCGATATTTTCGCGTTTTTAATTGCTTTGCTTATGCATTCTTTAAATGCTGCCACAGCATTTTCTACCGGTAATTCTACCTGTCCTGACCCCGGGTATATATGTACTACCCGTTCTTCACCAGTACCGATCCTTTGTAAATCGGTATTGAATATAGCCGCCTTAAAACTGGTAGACCCAAGGTCGATTGCAAGATACATTTTTTATACTTTTTCCCAGCAATTAGATGCGTTTGACTTGCGCACACAATCCATAAGGTGTTGTATATATATCCCCTGTTGCAAACTCGGTTCTGCCGGGGTGCCAGCATGGACAGACGACATAAAGTTGTATAGACAAGCCATGTGCGACCGCATCCATCCAATGCCATTTTTCGGCGAAGGGAAAGTGCCACCGGGCTTGGGGTATCGCTGACCGGTGTCCACCGTGGTCCACCCGCGCATGCCACCGATAGGAGCGTCAGATGCCCGGGCATCAAATATCTCCAGATGATGGGCATCCATGGTGTTAAAACGTAATGAGCCTTGTGAACCATGAATTTCAAATCGCAATTCATCTTCGGTGCCGGTGGCTATCTTTGTCGCTTCAATATTCCCCAGTGCGCCATTCGCCATTCGCGCCAGCATCATCACGCAATCCTCAGCATTTACATCAACCATTGCGCCGGGGGTCTCCGCGGATGGTCGTTGCGGATATGCGATTTTTGTCGTCGCCAATATTTCCTTATAGTCACCCAACAGATAATGCATTAAATCCATAATATGCGATGCCAGGTCGGCAATAACCCCACCACCAGCATCTGCGGACAATTTCCATTTCAGTGGTGCTTTGGGGTCAGCACTGCCGGCATGCAGGTAAGAAGCACGGAACTCCAACGGGATACCGATAAAACCTTCATCCATTAACTGTTTTGCCCGCATGGTGGCAGGGAAAAACCTGTTTTGCAACGTCATCTGCGCTATCCCGGTGTATGCTGGCAATGCGGCAGCTATTTCAGCCGCTTCCGCCATATCCACCACCAGCGGTTCATCACAATAAATATCTTTTTGTTGCGCCATGGCAGACAACAACGCGTCTTTATGTTTATTATTTGGTGAACAGATATGGACAATATCAATATCAGGATTTTCAGTAATCGCGCGGAAATCAGTAGTGGCGATATCAGCACCAATCACATCGCGACCCGCCTCTGCGGATGACATTCGCGAAGTGCAAACATGGGTGATTTTAGCGCGGAAAGGCAACGGTTCGTAAAATAACGGCATATTTATATGACCATATGCATGAACCTTGCCGATAAAGCCAAATCCGATAATCCCGATATTATAAGTTTTCATTATTTAACCTCTCTCAATTTTTTCACCAGGTTAGTTCCGGTCTCCACCATCTTTTCACCGGTTTCCGGGGTAAACAGGCTATTAGCGGCCTCATAACCACCTTCTTTCATCGCTTCATCGGTTACAATATATCCCTGTAATTCTCCATTTACCAGTGATACCGCAAAAACATCACCACCGCATCGTGTTTTTAATTTCAACGCGAATTCGGTAAACAGTTCACAAGGCCAACCAACCAATACACGACTTCCTATTCTCACTGCTTGTACTTCAGCATCTTTGTATGCCTCATATATTCTCGCCAAATCACCGTTTTCCTGCGCTTTTGCTAATACTACGGTCTCTTCCGCGCCAAAAATAGCACATTCCGCGGTGCGTACCGGGCCATGTCCGGCATTTTCTAACTTCAATCGCTCATATTCGGCAACGCGATATTTTAATAACGATTCTGCTTCATCCACCGCAGGCATCACCCGGGGCGTGGTTGTTATTGTCTCAATTACGCCAGCAAGGACAACATCATCAAAAAAATCTACATCCTGCATCTTTTTAACAACTTGTATAATTCTTTCACCCAGCATTCTTCCCAGTCTTTCCGCTTCCGCAAAGGTTTGTCCCGTTACGGCATACCGCGGACTCTGGTTGCCACATGGCGCGTTATGGTAAACCACCACTAAATTATCACCCAATTCATCACGCAGATGCTGTCGGGTAAAAGCGGGGAAATCGCCAGATATCAAAGTGGAATCTTCGTGCATTACCGTCGGATGCATACCATAAATGCTGGATATTGCCAGCAATTCGCTATTTGTCTGCCTGACAACCAGAACACCAGTTTCTGTATCAGTAATACCATTAACAGACAACCTGTTACTGCCGACACCACTGGCACCCGCGACAGTCCACGCTATTTCAGCCATATGCGGGGTTTTAGCGGCGTCAACAGCGACAGAAATTATACCATCATGCAAAAACGCGAGATATTTTTCATCTACCGGGGGGACACAGGGGTCATCGCGCCATGACAACATATCTACCGTAACCGGACCGGAATGGGTGTGTGTGCAACTGATAAAAATATCTGATTCCGCTAATCCTGTTAAAGCCGCAATATCTTTTCGCACTTTGCAGGCAAATGCTGTGCTTAAAAACAGGATATCTATCGCTATTAATAAGACAGCGCCGTTATTATTACGCAAACAAAGCGCAGATGCCAATAAAGGGTCATGTATGCCGGTGGATATTCGCGGCACATGTGGGTATCCCACCAAAAACATTGGCGATTGTGGCGAGATATCATAAATGCTGATACCGGCGCGTAAACTCATTTTAACTCCCTGCCACCACCAATTTTTATGCGTGGGTCAGCAAAATAATTATCATCTATTACACATGGGGTTGATACTTCCAGCAACAACGCCGGTCCTATGCCGGTAAAACCATGTTTAATTCCGGGTGGCACCGGCAAAACATCACCGGGTGACAACACCCGAATATTGCCGGCGTATGACATTTTCACTTTGCCGTGGACTATAAAAAATGTTTCGTGTTTCACCTGATGTAAATGCAGTGGACAACTTTGCCCATCAAATACAAACAGGTACTTGCCACAATAACCCGCCGACATTTCATTGGCTATCCAATATTCTATCAATCCAGTATGGGTGAAATCATCCAAACCGAAATCCGAAACCAACGGCTCCACCGGTGGCATTGCCATATTCCAAATAGCCATCTGTTGTTGACACGCCATAATTTCCCGAGTCCGAACTTCACCTTGCAGTGATATAGCCAAACCTTTTTCTAATTCACTGTTGTCCATTATAAAATCACCTTAACAATTCTGCTTCTGTCTCACCGATTGCCTCTTCAATAATATCCATTGCTTTGTGCGCGACATCATTTGGCATTACAATTGGCGGACTCATGCGTAAAATATGACCGGCTGGAATCCATGCCAGTCCTTTGCGGAAGGCTTTCTGGTATACCAATTTGCCGGCAAGGTCGAAGGGTTCTTTTGTACCTTTATCTTTTACTAACTCCACCCCCATCAAACAACCTTTGCAGCGGACATCGCCAACTATTTTAAACTTATCCAACCAGCTATTCATGCGTCCCATAAACAACTCTTCCAATTCCTGCGCGTGTTGTAACAAACCTTCTTCTTCAATTACCTGTATTGATGCCAGGGCGGCGGCACAGGCCATAGGGTTGCCCCCATAACTGCTGGACGCGCTGATTTTTTCAAAACATTCTTTATATTCTTCACGCACGCAGACTGCGGTCACCGGGAATCCATTGCCAAAACCTTTTCCCAGGGTGACGATGTCCGGTGTGGTGTTATAATGCTCCATCGCCAACCATTTACCAGTACGTCCCATACTGGTTAGCACTTCATCTGCCATCAGTAAGATATTATATTTTTCGCAAAGTTTTTTAAGTTTGGGGAAAAAGTCCTGTGGCGGCATTACAGAGCCACCCCACCCCTGAATAGGTTCCAATACAAATGCGGCAACCTGCGCGGCAGTACCATGCAGCAGATATTCTTCATAAAACTCAATATATTTATCTGTATCAATGGTGCCATCGGCCTTCGTCCACATTGGCCGATATGGATTAGGCCGCGGTACCATGTGAAAACCGGGCATTCTGGATGGCCCGTACGCGGTATCGCGGATTTCCGCCAATGATACAGCACCGCTGGTTTTGCCATGAAAATCATAAAAGCATGATAGAAATTCATGCTGTTTGGTGGCAGCACGACAAACGCGCAGACCAGCCTCAACAGCGGTGGTGCCGGAGTCATAAAGCTGAAAACCGCCGAAATCACCCGGCAATATCTCCGCCATCTTTTCCATTAATAATGTTTTAATCTCGGTGGTGAAGTCGTGACAGTTCATCATCTGTCCGGCATATTTTTGAACCGCCTCGGTAACTTTGGGGTGGCAATGACCCAGTGTGGTGACGTATATTCCCGATGAAAAGTCAATATAGCGATTCCCATCGACGTCTGTCATGGTGCAACCCTTCGCGGAATCAAAGGCAACCGGAAACAGCTTTACCTGTCCGCTGAGCCCTTTGAAATATTTGGTACAGCGACCATGCAATTCCTGCGATTTCGGTCCTGGTGCGTCAGTAACCATAGACGGCCAGTCAGATAAATCCAACTGGTAAGGACGCGGATCATAACAACCTTTCATACTGGACATAACAATTCTCCCCGGAGATAAAAGTATTGCACCAAGTATAATACTTATCCCCCGGACAACGTCAATTGATAATACCCATAATCAAGTAAAATCTGTTAAATTTGAAAAGAAAAGTCTGTAACGCAATGTAACGCACTTTTAACTATTGATAATCTCTTAAATTATGGTCACTTCGACAGACAGTGGACAATTGCTGGTAAAGCTCTATAACGTAATATAATGCGATTTAATAATTTTAGCTGTTAATAATATAGCAGATAAAAGTACAATGCTACCGAAATAGATATTAAGTAAAGGTCAGTGGTGTAACTTGACGCCGCGCAAGGGAGAGGTTTAAACGAGTTTCTTACTACCGGCCCGATGATCAGCGCTCGTATAATCTGGGACTGCGTTCCTTGTAACGCATAAATATCGACAAATGCCATTGACGGTGGAAAGGAGAAATCATATCATGAAATATCCTATTCAATGATGGAGATATATCTTATGAAACCGACTCGATGCACTCACGGTAAGGGAGACAGAACAGGGTTCACCCTCATTGAACTCCTGGTCGTCATCTCGATTATCGCCGTGCTGGCGGCTATCCTCTTTCCCGTCTTTGCACGGGCGAGAGAGAAGGCGCGGCAGTCGACCTGCACCAGCAATCAGCGACAAATTGCTGCATCTATACAGATGTATGCGCAGGATCATGAGGAATCATTGCCGGATATTGCCACGGTGTGGGGCGATATCAAAGTGGACAGCGGCATCCTCGTCTGCCCCACCGCGGGGAAATCCACCCCGAACGGCTACGTCTATCACAAAGATGCCGGTGGGATGACGCTGGGCGCCATCAAAGATCCGACCAGCGTCATGCTGACCGCGGACGGCGCGCGTGTCCAGGACACCTCGCATTATACGAACGTTGCCTATGCGACATCGGACATTCTGCTGCGTCACAGTAATAAGACAATCGTCGCCTATGTCGACGGCCATGTTGCCGCTACGGCGAATCCGCCGGCGTTTATCCCACCATACTCCGACAACCTGGCGGCATGGTTCAATGCCAGCAGCCTGACCGTCGCCAATGGTGCGAAAATCGCCACCTGGACAGATGGAATCGCCACCATCAAGGCCACACAGTCGAATGCCAATTATCAGCCGACTTTGCTGTCCTCGGCGTGCGGAAACGGACATCCGGCTGTGCGTTTTACCGGTACATCCGCCGGACCGACTACAGTGTATAATGCTTTAACATTCAGCGGGTTGTCACTGGCGAACTGGTCCGTGTTGCTGGTGTATCGATCAGCGGAAACCAGTAATCTGATATATTATCCGATGACGTGGGGTACCTCCGGCAGTCCCGGTGGAATTTATGCCGGTGGCACCTTCTTCTCACAGGCGTTCGGACTGGCGATCGGCGCGACGCCGAAAAATGCCACGGGGACGGTCGCTCTCAATGCCTGGTCGTTGGGGTTGGTGATCAAAAACGGCACCACCTATACACGCATGTTGAATGCCAATTCCCCTGTATCGGATACCGGCACCGATTTACCCATCTCGAATACAGTGACGTTCGGTCTTCGCGGCACCGATACTTGCTGGCCCTTTATCGGTGACCTCGCGGAGATATTAATCTATAATCGGGCGTTGACAGGACCGGAAACTAATGATGTCATTACGTATATAAAAAGCGATTGCGGACTTTAAGTTATCAAGGAGAATGTATGAACTCAACGGCCTTTGCCCATCGGGCGTGTTACGTTAATTTTGCCGAACATCTGCAAAACCGGTGGAATATCAATACTATGTATCCCGGCGCGCCTAACCAGTGGAAACCGGATGACTGGCAACAGTTTTTTGTGATGCTTAAAGCGTTTGGTTTTAACTGTTTTGAATATTGGATACCACCCACCATGTTTGACCGTCCGGCATTGCATAATGACCCGGTACGAATGCAGTTCGCTAAACAGATGCGGCAGGTACATGAAATAGCACATGGTGCCGGACTGCGGGTGAAGGGGATTATTGCCGTTAATACTATTGGCGCGGAATGGTATTTTGCCTGTCCCAATGTGCCGGAAGACAAGGAATTAGTTTTATCGTTATGGCGGCATTGGATGCGGGAATTTAATGATTTGGATATTGTTGGCATATTTCCCGGCGACCCGGGTGGATGCAACCGCAACGGATGTACCCATGAGACATTCATTGAATTATCACTGGAGATTTGCGGCATTATCCAATCGGCTAACCCGTACGCGCGTATTGAACTTGGCACCTGGGGTACACCATTCACCGGTTGGGGTGATGACATGCGAAGTGTTGAAGGATGGCAAGGAGAATGGAACAAGTTGATTGACCCGAACAATAACACCCCGGAAGTACCATGCCATATATGGAACGGCAAACCGGAACGCGCTAAAACAGCGATGAATTATCTGCTTAAACGTTTGCCTGATTTCCCGGCAGATATGATGGTAGCGATTAATCTGGGATTTGACTCGGATGGCGATGCAACATTAGGTGGTGACGCGCGGCCATATATCCGCGAGATAGCAAAGACACACGCGGTAACCACCTGGGATTACTCGCTGGCAGAGGGAGAGTTGATATGTTACCCGCACTGGCGATTGCCGCGAATGGCAGCACGCCGGCGAGAAGAACGCGCAACCGCACCATATACCGGCGGGATGAATTACACCATGTCGCCAAAGCTGAATGTATTATCCATGTATGCCGCTGGACAATTTTTCCTTGACCCGAATGCCGACCCGGATATTGTATCACGCGATTTCTGTGCACAGGTATTTGGTGCGGAAAATGCCATACTTGGCGAGTTGTTTGAGGCTTTTGAAGTTGTCAATGGTTGGGGTCATTACCCGCGACGCAAATGGTCGCGTGAAGTATTACACGGTATATTTGCCGAAATAATTGAACGGGTGGAGACTGCGGATATGACCAAATGCAGCCTGCCAATTTACCCGGACCCGGAAAGTTACCGCCAGGATATTCTATGGTTTGCCCGTCAATTCCATGAAATGGCAGGACCGGAACCAAACCGGGAAAAGATACGCCGCGATTACTGGCAACGTGCCTTGGAAATATACGACACCATACCGATGTCAGTTGATGAGCGGGCAGAAGAAGCGGCAACACAATTCTCGCGAATATTATCGTAACAGGATTTATAAAATGACCAGCAATATGATGCTTACCGCATTTAATAACTTATTAACAGGTAAATCGTCTGACACTATCGTATGGACAGCCGACCTGACATACTGGATGTCGGGTAAATACAGTAACGGCACAGCGGATACTGCATGGGATAACGAAGAAGGTTATCTGGCATTTCACCAAAATTTTGGTGTTATGCCATACTATTATTATCAAAAATTCTGGACCAGTTCCGTTTTATATTCATCTGAAATAAATATAAAGTCAGATAAAATAGACCGAAAAACATACACGAAAATTATTACACCAATAGGCGAAATAGAAGAAGTTTCTGTTTATCTGCCGGAAAGTTGCAGCAGTGGGATTATTAAACATTTTATAGAAGATAAAAATGACCTTGATATATTGCGTTATATCATCAGTAAGCGTCACTTAAAACCGATACATTTGGATGACCATCCTGATAGAAGAAAAATGTGGGAGAAATATGATGGTTACCCGTGCCTTGGTCTTCCGCGTTCTCCGCTGGCATCATTTTTTTATGAATGGGCAGGTTTGGAAAACGGCATTTATTTACTGGCGGATTATGAAGATGACATCAGTGATATTTTCTCCATGATGGAAGAACAGGAAAAACCAGTTATTGATGCAATCTGCGTATTATCCCCGCCCCTGGTACATTTACCGGACAATCTTTCCAGAGATCGGAAGAGCACACGTCTGAACTCCAGACACATTCAGAAACCTCGTATGCCGTCTTCTGCTTGAAAAAAAAAAACGAA
>CAZNLA010000122.1:0-12239 GCA_964573385.1 uncultured bacterium | reverse complement strand
ATTTTTCAACAGTTGTTATAGCTAAATTACTGGCAACTTCTCCACAATGATGTCCGCCCATTCCGTCAGCGACAGAAAATACCGTGCCATTTTCTGAAACGAAAAAAGCATCTTCATTAGTCTGTCTTACTTTACCAATATCTGTTGCGGCGGCAAACTTCATTATATAATTCCAGCAGCTTTTCCTAATGCTTTACCTCTTATGTCCTGTCTTTTACGATGAATGTCATATATTTTGACAATTAACTCAACAACTTGTTCCAGGGATTTACCATCAGATTTTACTAATATTGAATCCTCAGCAGCCTTTAATGGTGATGCTTCCCGTTCTTCATCACGTTTATCTCTTTCATCTACGTCCAGTAATACTTCTTTATATGTTATATATTCACCTTTGTCAGAATGTTCTTTCCAACGACGCATCGCTCTTTCTTCAAGGGAGGCAGTTAAAAATATTTTAATTTCGGCATTCGGAAATACCACTGTCTGAATGTCCCGACCTTCCATTATAACGCCACCCTCTTCACCCATTAGTTGCTGACTTTTAACCAGTTGCTCGCGAAGTTCAGGATACATAGCTATAATCGACGCCATTTCCGACACCTGAGGACGTGAAATTTTATCTGTTACATCTTCATCACCAATATATGTTCGTATTGACCCTATTCTATCAAGAGAAAAAGACATCGGTATAGTGGAGGCTATCTGAGTGATACGTGCGACATCCGTGGATAAAATACCTTCACGAATTGCAGTTAAAGCAACAGCACGATACATGGCCCCACTATTGATATAATGTAGTCCTGTTTTCTGTGCCACTCTTCGTGCAACTGTACTTTTACCTGAACCTGCAGGACCGTCAATTGCAATTACCGGTAATCGTTTCATCATAAAATTGATATTCCTGTTAATAAATGCGTTAATGAACCAACTACTTTTATTGCTGGTCTTAAAATATGTTGCAAACCACCTGTGAATATCAGTATTAATAACACCCATTGCCATGCCGGGTTATCAATAATAGGACGAATATTATAAGGAACAATATAACTTAAAATATGATGACCATCCAGAGGGTAAATGGGTAATAAATTAAAAATAGCCAATACTGCATTAAGTGTTATTCCATATAGGCAAGTTTTAAACAATATGTTTATAACATTTTCATCCCAATTAATTATATCTGAATTCAATAACTGTAATATACCTATCCAGGCAAACATTTGTAATATATTACTTAAAGGCCCTGCCAAAGCGGAAATCATTCGTCCAAATGCAGGATTTCTAAAATTTGCCGGATTCATTGGAGAAGGTTTACCCCAACCGAATCCAAATCCGGAAATAGTTGATATAACTATCATAATTGTTCCCACAAGATCTAAATGAACAAGTGGATTAAGTGTGACGCGTCCAGCATTACGGGGTGTAGGGTCACCCAAACGGTCTGTCGTCCAACAATGAGCGAACTCATGAATCGCAACTGATGTCAGAATAAGTGCTATGATTATAATATCATCAAACATTTATAAAATTACCCTGCAAAATTATAGCAAAAATTATAAAAAACGGCTAATATATATAAAAATCGGCAGATTAAGTATCTGCAACGCAACTATTAATATATTTTGGGGAGGTTATTCGATGGAAAAACCAAAATTGAATGTCGCCATGATTGGATACAAATTCATGGGGAAAGCACACAGTAACGCATACCGTCAGGTATCACGCATGATGGATCCGGCGGCAACACCAGTAATGAAGTTATTGGTGGGCAGAACAGAAGATGCGTTAAAATCCGCGGCTTCGGAATATGGTTGGGAGAAAACATCAACCGATTTCAGAAAAGCAGTTAAACGTGCAGAAATCGATATTGTTGATGTAGTGGTACCAAACAACGCACACAAAGAAGTAATAATGGCTGCAATAAATGCCGGAAAGCATGTATTTGCCGAGAAACCATTAGCCATGAACTTCCGCGACGCTATGACGATGGCAAAAGCAGCCAAAAGAGCAGGCGTAAAAAATATGGTTAACTTCAATTATCGTTTTTGCCCTGCTGTTAGCCTGGCAAAACAATTGATTGATGAAGGAAAAATCGGAAAAGTATTTCAATGGCGTGGTTCATACCTGCAGGATTGGATTATTGATCCGGAGTTCCCACTGGTTTGGCGTTTAGATAAGTCAGTTGCCGGTTCTGGTTCCCACGGTGATTTAAACGCACATGTAATTGATCTTGCCACTTGGCTAGTAGGTGATATTGCAGAAGTTAGTTCAACCATGGAAACATTCGTAAAAAAACGTCCATTACAGGCACAAACCACCGGCGGTTTATCTGCTGCCGCAGGCGAAGGTTATGGCGATGTTTCTGTTGATGATGCAGTTATATCACTGGCACGCTTTAAAAATGGCGCTATCGGCACTTTTGAAGCCTCACGATTCTGCGCAGGTCACAAAAACGGAATATTTTTTGAAATAAATGGTGATAAAGGTTCAATTCGTTTTGATTTTGAAAGAATGAATGAATTACAGTATTTTAATCGTGAAGACCCTCCTCATGCTCAGGGATTCCGTACGATTTTAGCGACTGAAAGCATACATCCATATATGAATGCATGGTGGCCTCCGGGACATATTATTGGCTACGAACAAGGATTCTGCCATTCTATATTTAACTTCATGGATTGTATAGTCAATGATAAAAAACCATCACCGGATTTTGCTGATGCAGCAAAAATAAATGGTGTTCTTGACGCTATGACAAAATCATCAAATACCAGAAGTTGGGTAAAAGTTCCGGAAGTTGAGATTTAATAATAAATAATCTACAATACTGGCGGTTACAAAACTGCCAAAATTAAAATGGAGGAAAAAATATGAAAATCGGCGTATTTGCCGTGCTTTTCAGCCAATTGCCTTTAGAACAAGCGATGGACTACATTAAAGCATCTGGTTGTGACGCAGTTGAAATCGGTACCGGCGCGTATCCGGGTGGTGCACATTGCCCATTGGACGAATTGGTAGCAGACCCATCAAAAGCAAAAAGTTGGATGAAAAAGATTACCGATAAAGGACTGGAAATCTCTGCTTTATCATGTCATGGTAACCCAATTCATCCCGATGCATCATTTTCCAAAGAGCATCATGATATATTCTCAAAGACCGTAGACCTGGCCGGAATCCTTAGTATTGATACCGTGGTAAACTTCTCTGGTTGTCCCGGTGACCAACCAGGCGCAAAATATCCAAACTGGGTAACCTGCGCATGGCCACCGGATTTTCTGGACATCCTGAAATATCAGTGGGATGATGTTGCTATTCCATATTGGAAAGATATGAACAGCAAATTAAAATCAAAAGGTGTTAAAGTCGCGTTAGAAATGCACCCTGGATTTATTGTTTACAATACTGATACCGCATTAAAACTTCGCAATGCCTGCGGAGAACAGATTGGCGTTAATTTTGACCCAAGCCATCTTTTCTGGCAAGGCATCGACCCTGTTTATGCAATCCGCAAACTTGGTGATGCAGGCGCAATCTTCCACTTCCACGCCAAAGATTGCAAAATTGATGAAATAAATACAAAAACCACCGGTGTGCTTGATACAAAAAATTACACTGATGAATTAAACAGATCATGGATTTTCCGCACCATTGGCTATGGCCACAATGCTGAAATCTGGAAAGAAATGATTAGCGCGTTAAGATTAATTGGTTATGATGGCGCATTATCTATTGAACATGAAGATAGCTTAATGAGTACCGAAGAGGGATTCAAGAAAGCAGTATGGTTCCTGCAGCAATGCATCATCAGAGAAACACCAGGCCCGGCTTATTGGGCTTAGTAAAGAACTCAGGGGGTGTTTTAAAAACACCCCCTGTTTTTTTACATAATATTTTCTAAGCCTACAACAACTCCGGTTAATGATTTCACCTTGCTGACAGCCAACACAACTCCCGGCATGAAAGATTCACGGTTTATGGTATCATGTTTAATAGTCAGGGTTTGTCCTAAACCGCCGAAAATAACTTCCTGATTCGCCACATACCCAGGCATTCTAATGGCATGAACACGAATATTTCCTACTGACATTCCGCGGCTTTCTTCACCATGTTCTTTATTCGCGTTTGCATCCAATCTACCAGATACAACATCTTTCATCATCTCTGCTGTGCGTAATGCAGTACCAGACGGCGCGTCTAATTTCTTTTCATGGTGATATTCTATAACTTCAGCATAATCGAAATATTTAACTGCTTTTTTCGCAAACTCCATCATTAATACTGCACCAATAGCAAAATTTGGTGCAATAAATACTGGCGACTTTGATTCCGCCGTCAACGTTTCTAATTCTGATTTATTTTCTGCAGTTATTCCGGTTGTTCCCACAACAGCAGCAACACCCATTGGAACAGCAATACGCAGGCTTGACATAATTACATCCGGTCGGGTGAAATCAACAATTATTTCCGCACCGGATTCTTTAATAGCCGATGCTAAATCCGCGGAAATACCTACACCATTCGCTGCAATACCGACAATTTCGCCGATATCACAACCGACATTTACAGCGTCAACTGCTGCTACAACTTTCATACCTTCTGCGACAGTTACAGCTTTTACTACTTCCCGGCCCATCTTGCCACATGCGCCTACAACTAATACTTTTAATTCGCTCATTATTTATTCTCCATCCACATATTCTTCATGTGCATAAACTTTATATCTATGAATACCGACATTTTCGATAACTAATTCCACTTCATCACCTGTTTTTAGGAATTTGGGTGGTTTAAATCCTGCGCCAATGCCAGAAGGAGTACCAGTGGCAATTAAATCACCAGGCATTAATGTCATCCCTTTACTGATAAAACTAATAATTTCTGCAACAGAAAATATCATGTCAGAAGTATTGCTATCCTGCCGTATTTCACCATTAACTTTTGATGTAAGACGTAAATTCTGAACATCATCAATTTCATCTTTTGTGATAATACATGGTCCAACTGGACAAAAACCATCATAACTCTTCGCTCTGAACCATTGGCTTTCATTTTTTTGTATATCACGTGCTGTCAGGTCGTTAACTACGGTATATCCCGCGACATATGCCAGGGCATCTTCCGGTGATACATCCTGACAAACGGTACCGATAATAACACCTAACTCCACTTCATAATCAACAGCATCAGACCACTCAACCGGTGGCAAAACAATATCATCATATGGACCGGAAATGGTTGTTGATGCTTTGCAAAAAAGTAATGGATTTGCCGGTAACTTATCACCCATTTCTTCGGCATGCTTGCGATAATTTAAACCGACAGCAATTATCTTATTAATACCAGTTACAGGTGGTCCTATCCGACAGTTTTTTAACTGTAATGGTTTTACACCTGGTAATCCTTCGTCTACCCAATCCGCGATATCTTCCAATAAACCATCACTTAATATCATTTCTATACTTTTGGCATCATCAAATTTTTCGATAGACAGTGGATAAACCTTGTCTTTGATTAAAATACCCGGTTGTTCATCAAACATCTCGCCATACATAATTAATTTCATAACATAACCTCCCAAATAAATATAAGTTAATTTTACATTTTTTATTCAAATATTACGAGATTAATTGTGATAAATTCCTGTATTTTTGATATAATATATTTGAAGTTTATTTTCTAAGGTGAACTATGACGAGACATAAATACGCTTTTAACTGGTCAAAACTTGGAAATATTGATGAAGGAAGGCCTAATCTGGGTCCAACAACATCAGTCCAAATTTACCGACTTATGCAATACACAATGCGTGATGTGCTTGAAGTTATGTATGGGTCTGATGTTTCTGATGAAATTTTTCGCAAAGCCGGCGAATTAGCCGGTAGCGAATTTTATAAAAACGCCATACAACATGTTGATTCTTTTCACGAATTAATCTCTAAATTAACAGAGACCTTGCGAGAATTAAATATTGGTATACTTCGCTTAGAAGACGCGGATACTGAAAATAATAAGTATGTGCTTACTATATCTGAAGATCTTGATTGCTCCGGGTTGCCGGACACCGGTGACGTAATATGTGCATATGACGAAGGATTTATTGCCGGTATTTTAAACTCGTTCACCGGTGCAACATTTACTGTAAAAGAAGTAGATTGCTGGTGTGTAGGAGATAGAACTTGCAGATTTGAAGCCAAAATAGTAAATCATGATTAATAATTGTAATCGAACGAAAGAAATATCAAAAATTATTAAGCAACATTTGCCATCAATTACTGAATCGCAATTAGATGATTTAACGTCTGAAATATTTAAAATACCTACTGATATATGCAAGAGTTGTGTGAATTGTACCCACTTGACTGATATATTTGATATGGCAATTAATAGTAACGAACCGCCATTGGAATTGCCTGCTGTTATTAGTGACAATGATAAAGCTTTTAAAATTTTTCATTTACTTTTAGATGTTCGTGAAGCAATACTTGCAATTGCCAAAGGAGATTTGTCTATAACATTAAATCAACGTGGATTTTTAGCCGGCACAGTAAAAGCTTTGCAATCAAATTTAAAACATTTATCATGGCAAGCCAATTCTATAGCGGATGGTGACCTTAACCAGCGTGTAGATTTTATGGGTGATTTGGCTGACGCGTTTAACAAAATGGTGATTAATCTTAAACAAGCAAGAGAAATGCTGGTTGCTAATAATATTGATTTACAAAATGAGATAACAGAACGTACTAAAATCGAAGAATTACTAAAGATATCTGAAGAGTTACATCGAACGATAATAACTGTTTCACCGGATGGAATTATTATCACTGATACTGATGATATCATCAGCAAAGCATCACCTGCCGCAATAAATCTGTTTAATTTTCAAAATGAGGAAGACCTTATTGGTAAAAACATTAATGATTTGCTGACAAAAAGAACTGAAATTAATGAAAATCCATACGATATTTATTTTAAATATAAGAAAGAAGAGTTTGACATTAAACTTAATGATGGCAACATTATCGTCGTAGAAGCAAATAAAGGAAAATTAACTGATGCTAATGGATGTAATATCGGTGACGTTATCAATCTGCGCGATATAACATCACGTAAAATACTTGAAGAAGAATTAAAATTTTTGAGTTATAACGATAAATTAACCGGACTGTATAATAGAAGATATTTTGAGTCAGAATTAAATAGATTATCAAAAAGCCGTAATTACCCATTGTCTATAGTTGCCGCGGATGCGGATGGATTAAAAAAAGTAAATGATACTCTGGGGCATTCATTTGGTGATATGATGCTGATTTCTATATCAGATATATTAAAAAGCTCTTTCAGGCCAGAAGATATAATAGCGCGAACTGGCGGTGACGAGTTTGTAATACTCTTGCCCGGAATTAATTATGATACCGCATCTCAAATTGTAGAACGATTACGGAAAAATATTACATTATTCAATGATACCGTTCCCGAGATAAAGATTAGCTTATCTATTGGCGTTGCCACAGCAAATGCAAAAGATAATCTGGAAAATACTTTATTGGCAGCAGATACACTTATGTATGAAGATAAAAAGAATCGTAAATTATCCAGAGGATAAAAATGAAATATTTAATATTTTTTTTCGTCATATTTTGTCAGTTATTTTCATATTCACAAAGTATGGACTTAACAACTGAATATATTAAAAATATCACTAAGTTAACAGGTGAACCAAAAGCTCAGGCAATTGTTGATTTAGGTAAATTGTCTGATCCACGCGCAATTATGCAGTTATCCGCATATGCTAAAGATCCGACAGATTCAGCTATCAGAATTGCGGCCATAAATGCCGTACAATGGATAAGAGTTCCGGATTCTTATTCTATAGCTTTAGAGGCATTGACTGATCCGACTGATAACGTCAAATTAGCAGCAATTCAATCATTATCTGTTATAACAAATGAATTACATGGTTGGATATATCCTGGTAACGAAGCAACAGCAAGTATTATAAAATTATTTAACAACAGTAAAGAAAAGAGTATAAGAATTGCAGCATTTTCATATTTAATAACAAAAAATGAACCTGTTGTTAATGAAATAGTAATTAATGCAACTAATGATACAACTCAGGAAATACGTATTATGGCGATATCATCACCAATAATACAACAAAATTATGAGAAGATAACTTCATTAATTTCAGATAATAATAGTGATATCAAATCATCAGTAGCAATCTGTGCGGGAAAGTTAAAATCTGCAAAAGGTCTTAATATTCTAAAATTACTAATAAATGATAAAAGTTCACAGGTAAAAACCGCAGTTTTACAAGCAATGGCGAATTATAAGGATGATGATGTTAAAGCTATTATTATGCCACTGCAGACAGATAAAGATTTAATAGTAGCTTCACAGGCTATTTTAACTGCAGCTGAATCAGGTTATGCAGATTATCAACAATTATCTGAAAGATACCAAACCGAAAAACAACTACCTATAAAAATGGCAATTATAAATGCCATGCAATATGCGCCAGCAGAAACAGCAACTGAAATACTTTTAAAAATTTTGCAGACGGTTAAAGTTGATTTTGCAGATAATTTCATACCATCTTTACAAATAATTACCGCGATTCTAAGTGAAAAATGCAATAAAATATCACCAGCACTTATGGAACTTTCAAAATCTAAAGATGCAGAAATACGTGCATCATTAGCAATAATTCTAAAAAACTTCAAAAATCCCGAATCCATAATGGCATTAAACAGTTTATCTAATGACGATGAGATACCTGTTAGGATTTGCGCTATTAATTCATTGTCAACAATCAATAATACAGAAACACATGGCATTTTATTAGCATTACTAAACGACAGGGTTCCATCTGTTAAGATTGCTGCTATTCGCGGTTTGGCACAATGCAAATTAAAACAAGCAAATGAAAAGGTGTTAAAATTAATTGCCGATGATAATACTTCTGTTGCTATAGAAGCCGTTATAGCATTAGGAATAATAAATTCAAATTCAAATGCGATAACCGGTAACTTACTTAATTACTATCAAAAGTCATCAATGCCAATTCAAACAGCTATTATTTATACATTGGGCAATACCGGTGACAACAGAATTTCTATATATCTTCACGAATTATTTAATGATGCTCCTAAGGAGATGAAAATTGCTATTATCTATGCATGCGGTAAAATTAAAGATGAATGGATTATCACAAAAATAGCAGAAATGATGAATGGTATATCACAATATGACATAGATATAAAAAAAGCTGCAGCAGAGTCATTATCAAACTTTGATAATGACGATTCACTCCGTTTATTAAATAATAATTTTGTATACAATAATATTCCTGTGGTACGGAATTCTGCAATATGGTCATTATCTAATAAGACTGGCAACAACCCAAAATCAATATTAGCAAATATTATCTTAAATTTAAAAGCAGATTTTTCTGACAGATCAGCAGCAATTATGGCTTTAAACTCAACAAAAGATGAAACTGCGATAAAAATATGCAAAGAAATAGTTAAGGCAGAACAAAATCCACAAATCAAACTGGCAGCATTAACAGTGTTAGTTAATAATAACGAGGTAACTAAGCTATTTATCACTGATTGGATAACTCAATGCACAAATCCGGAGTTAATATCAATTCTGTCAGAATTAAGATCAAAAATAAAATAAAAATTGTAATTATAAATTCACCTGTACAGGTATCCATCCCCGGACAGAATTAATTAAATAAACCTTATCAGCATTATGCAGAGTATCTACTGTTATTATCATCTCAGCAATTTCATTGTTATCAAGTAAATATTGGCGGTATGTACCGTTAAGTAATCCACATTTTACAGGAGGTGTATATAGATTGTGGTCAATCATTATAACGATATTGGCAATCGAACTTTCAGTTACTTCTCCGTTTTCATTTATACAGATTACATCATCAAAATCAGAATATTCTTTCCGAATATCATCATAAACTCTTCTATCTGTTGTTTTATGATATAGCATTCTGTTATTACTGCATATTGTTTTTTTTGAGACTTTAACCTGCCATATTTCAGACTTATGCTCCGGATATTCTTTCAATTCTATCTTTGTATTACCAGTTTTTTCTAACTCAATGCGAATCACAGCTTTTTCAGTTAATATTTGTAAATTATCTAAATTATCTTTTAATGCTAACAAATCAAAGTTAAAACCAAAATATTCCGCAGAATCAATCAATCTCTTCATATGATAATCCAACAGAAATATTCCATCATCTTTTTTCCATAACATTGTCTCAAATAAAGAAAATCTTTTCTTGTCTTCAGTTATTATTAATGCTTTATGAATAGTTTCCTCATATTCATCATCAGTAGTTGAGTCCCAGGTTATTCCTCCACCCACCCCATATTCAATAACATTACTCTTCAAATCAATTAACGCAGTACGAATTGCGACATTAAATATTGCGTCTCCATCCGGTTTAATTATTCCTATAGACCCTGTATATACTTCACGTGGCACATCTTCTAACTCGTTAATAATTGTCATCGTGTGAACCTTAGGGGCACCGGTTATTGAAGCAGATGGAAACAATGCCCGAAATATTTCTAAAATAGATTTTGATGAAATAGCATTAACATCAGATGTCATTTGCCATACAGATTGATATTTTTCAATTTTGAATAATTTAGTATTTATACTTCCTATCTCCGAAATTTTCCCTAAATCATTCCTTACCATATCCACAATCATTAAATTCTCCGCACGATTTTTTTCAGATTGTTGCAACCATGAAGCACGTTTAATATCATCGCTGAAACTATTTTCACGTGGTGATGTGCCTTTCATTGGTTTGCAATATAACTTACTTCCTTCTTTAGCGAAAAACAATTCCGGTGACACAGAAAGAATTGCAATATCATCAGACTGCAAAAAAGCACTATATATTGATTGTTGAGAATCATTTAAATATGAAAATAATTCTAACAAATCTCCATGAAAAGTACCTTTTAATTTATAAGTATAATTAACCTGGTAAGTATCTCCGGAGGCGATATATTCTTTTATTAAACGTATTTTTCTGTCATATTCTGCTTTTGATATATTAGGAAGCATTTCTGACAATACAAAGTTATTAGTATCCGGAAGTATTATCTCTTTATAATCTTTATAAATACCAAACGTCATTAATGGAAATACTGGATTTTTAGCAATCAAAGCCGAATCAAAAGCCGATGCTGCCTCGTAACCAATATACCCTACGGCATAATATCCATTTTGTATATTCGTTTCAATGTCAAGTATACTCCCGATAATATCATCAATTGAATCAACTGATATTACCTGTACCGGATTTTCAAAAAGAATCCAACCCGGATTTGCAGTGTCGTTATTATATATAATTGCTTTAAAATTCATAATATAAATGTGGTTAAAAGTTAAATAGACGAATGATTATTAAAAACAGTATATCAACCCAATAACATTAAGAATGGGCAATCTCTTTATGATTACCCATTCTTAATCTAAAAATATTTCCTATTACCGGTGTCCTGATTTATTCTATTGTTATAGATCAGCAACAACCTTCACTGCAATTCCCATGCTCATGTCCGTGGACATTACCATGGTCATGTCCACACCCGCAACCGCAACCATGTTCTTCAAACTGTGGCAACCATCCTTCATGTGCTTCAAATAAATCATCAACCAGGTCCCATATCTCTTCCAGGTTTAATTCGGCGGCTGTATGCGGATCCATCATTGCTGCCTGATAAACGTAGTCTTTATTTCCTGTTAACGCACCATATACTGCTAATTCCTGTACATTAATCTGTGTCCTGTCAAGTGCAGCACATACAGGAGGCAGGTTTCCTACCTTTATTGGCTGTATGCCGTTTTTATCTATCAGACATGGAACTTCAACACAACACCCCTTGGGTAAATTATCGATTAAATCATTATTTAACACACTGCCATGTACAAGTGCCGGGATATTGGTTTCCATCGCATTAATAATTTGACTGCCATATTCCACCGAACGTTGTGGATTTTCAAAACCAATTCCATTTTCTAAATCTTCCGCCATTTTACTCCAACCAGCAATTTGCGCTACACATCTGCGCGGATATTCATCCAGAGGAATATGATATCTTTCAATTATATCCTCGCGATCACGCTTAATATACCATAGATCGGAAGAGCACACGTCTGAACTCCAGTCACATTCAGAAATCTCG
>CAZNLA010000121.1:0-12251 GCA_964573385.1 uncultured bacterium | reverse complement strand
TATAACCTACAGATTTCCGGTGCGGATGAAGTGATTCGAGCAGTGAATATTATTGGTGATAATGCGTGGTTATTACAAATAAATGAAGGAACTGCCGGATTATTAGTCACTGCAACAGGACATATAGCAAATGGTGAAACTCTCTGGTATGAAGAGACATTATACCGGGGAGACACTTATCAATTCCGCATGAAATTAGGAAAAACCGACAATACCACAGTAAGTTGTGGCATGTTGGATAACACCGCTATAAAATAAATAAGGGGGCGAGATGAATTATACTTATAATGATATCGCAAAAATGATTGACCATTCACTGCTGAACCCGTCACTGACTGCAGAACAGTTAGAAGCCGGATGTAAATTAGCATTAGAATATGATACCGCTAGTGTATGTATTCTGCCATACTATTTAAAACGCTGTGCTGATATCTTGCGTGGCAGTAATGTCCGCGCCAGCACCACTATCGGTTTCCCACACGGCGGAAATACCACCGCGATAAAATTAGCTGAAGCAAAACAAGCTTTGGCAGATGGTGGCGAAGAACTTGATATGGTGGTGAATATCAGTGCGGTATTAAGCGGAAATTGGAGCTATGTCCGCGAAGATATTCGTGCTGTAACTGACACTGTACATCAGGCAGGACAGAAAGTTAAAGTTATCTTCGAAAACTGTTACCTGAATGACGAACAAAAAATCGCTTTATGTGAAATTTGTGGTGAATTAAGATGCGATTGGGTTAAAACATCTACCGGTTATGGAACCAGTGGAGCAACTATTGAAGATTTAACACTTATGCGCAAACACGCACCGGAATACGTTCAGGTTAAAGCAGCAGGTGGAATACGTGATTTAGACGCACTGTTACAGGTTCGCGCTATTGGTGTTACCCGCAGTGGAGCAACAAAAACAAAAGAGATGCTGGAAGAATGTAAAAAACGTCTGGGAATATAGTTTACAGTATATTCGTTAAAAGTCACTTCGACAGTTTTAAGCATATTTTTCTTTGAAAATGAAAGTAATTTTATAAAAATAAAGGTTGAAATAAATATTTTCAACCTTTTTTATTTTTTTACTTGAAATTTAATGATTTTTCACGTATTCTACGCGCGGGAGATATTAATGACAGTAGATAAATTTGTTAAATTTAAACAAGTAGCTGGTGAACGTGCGGTAGAGTTTATTAAACCGGGTATGACAGTTGGGTTGGGACATGGCAGCACCGCTATTTTTGCAGTCCGTAAAATTGCTGAATTAATTTCTAATGGAAAATTACCGGGTGTTAAAGGTATTGCCTGTTCAAAATTCATCCATGAAGAAGCACTTCGTTTAAATATACCGCTAACTAACCTTGCGGAAAATCCTGTGATTGATATTACTATTGATGGTGCTGATGAAGTTGACCCCGTTTTAGATGTTATAAAAGGTGGTGGCGGAGCATTACTGCGTGAGAAAATTGTTGCACAAGCCACAAAATTTGAAATTATTGTTATTGATGAAAGTAAGCTTTCTTCCGCGCTTGGCACAAGATTTGCACTCCCCATTGAAGTAATTAAATTCAACTGGGAATCACAACGTGATTACATACAATCGTTAGGCGCGAAAGTAACCATACGTACAAATGCCGATGGTACCATCTTTTTGTCAGATGAAAATCATTATATATTAGATGCTGATTTCGGCCCTATAACTGATACATACAAATTAGCACAATTATTAAATAACCGCGTTGGCGTAGTTGATCATGGACTTTTTCTTGGAATCGCGAAATTAGTAATCTGCGCCGGTGAAAATGGGATACAAGAGATTATTCGTAAATAGTACCCCACCCTATTTATGATCTGTTTTATAAAATATAAATAAAGAGGTTTTAAAATGAAGATTGAAAATTTACGTTGTGATTATGCTGTTCAACCGATTTTTATTGACAGTAATAGTCCAAGATTCAGTTGGGAAATGCGTTCCAATCATCGTGGCACAATGCAAAGCGCGTACAGAATCATCGTTACCTCCTCATTTGAGTCATTAAAATCCGAAAACGCGAATATGTGGGATAGCGGGAAAATATTCAGCGGATATAGCAACGCTATAGAATATGGCGGCAAAGAACTTGTTTCTAACCGCAAATACCACTGGTTAGTGCAAATATGGGATGAATCCGGCAATTTAATCACCAGCGAACCCACATTTTTTATGACTGCGTTATTGCATGAAAATGATTGGGTCGCTAAATGGATCAGCAAAGTTGATTTACCGGCAAACACCGATTGCAACTACCTGCCTGCACCATACTTGCGAAAATCGTTTGTTATTGATAAAGCAATATCAGACGCAACATTATATTGCTGTGGCATAGGTTTCAGCGAGTTTTACGTTAATGGAGAATTAGCCGGAGACGAACGATTGAACCCGGCATTCACCAGATATGACAAAACTGTTTTATATACCGCATATGACATTACAGAGAAATTAATTGAGGGTGAGAACGCAATCGGCGCAATTCTTGGTAATGGGTGGTATAACATGCATACCCATGATGCGTGGAACTTTGAATATGCGACATGGCGTGACGCGCCTAAAATGATAGCACAACTTCATATTACTTTCTCAGATGGAACTAAAACTGTAATTGTCAGTGACAACAGTTGGAAATCTGATTTTGGTCCTATAACATTCAATTCACTGCGCCATGGTGAGTTTTATGATGCCAATAAAGAAATTGATAATTGGGCAAACGCGAGTTTTGATGACAATTATTGGGATAACTGTTACGTGTGTGCGGAACCGGGTGGAAAATTAGTCGCGCAATCGATGATGCCAATACGCAGAACCGGCGAATATCCACCAGTTAAAATAATTGAAATTGAAACCGGTAAATATATTTGTCATCTTGCCAAAAATATCGCAGGATGGGCAAAATTAACAGTAAATGGTCCGGCAGGAACAGAAATAAAAATCAGATATTCAGAAAAATTAGCCGAAGACGGCAACCTTGACCGCAGCAATATTGATTTTTTTGTCACAAATGGTGAGTTCCAGACCGACAAATATATTCTGAAGGGTACCGGCGAGGAAATATGGGAACCACGTTTTACATATCATGGTTTTCAATATTTAGAAGTTACCGGTTTCCTCGGCGAATTAACTGCTGACAATTTAACTGCCATATCAATATCAACAGACTTCGCATCAGCAGGTAATTTTAACTGTTCAAATGAATTATTTAATCAGATTCAGGAAGCAGCACGCAGAAGTTATCTCAGCAATTTCATGGGACTGCCTACAGATTGTCCACACCGCGAAAAGAATGGTTGGATGGGAGACGCCAGTTTGGCATGCGAATTGGGATTGTTGAACTTTGAAGGTATCCGTGCTTACGAAAAATGGCTGAATGATATGTCAGACGAACAACGCCGCAGTGGCCAATTACCTGGTATTGTGCCCACCAGCAATTGGGGTTACAACTGGGGCAACGGCCCGGCATGGGATAGCGCGTATATCTTAATTCCATGGTATCTCTATTTATACAACGGTGATATATCATCACTGAAAAAACATTATGATGGCATGAAACGATATATCGAATACGCAAAACGTTCTTCTACAGATGGTATCGCAAAATTCGGGTTAGGTGATTGGTGTCCGCCAGTTGAAAAACGCATGAGCAACCGCGATATCGCAACCACCGGATATGTCTACATTGACACAATGATAGTTGCGCAAACCGCGGAGTTATTGAATAAACCAGAAGATGCAAAAAAATATTTCCGCCTCGCGGAAGATATAAAAACCGCATATCATCGCGCATTTTTTGATGAGAATAAGAATGAATACTCCCCCGCAGACCAGACTGCGTTAGGTACTGCCATATATCAGCAATTAGCAGATGATGATAAAAAAACGATTGCGGTAAAACAACTGGTTGACGCTGTTCATGAATTTAATGACCATCTTGATACTGGTATTTTAGGAACAAAATATCTTTTAAATTCCTTAACATTAAATAATAACGCGGACCTTGCCTATACCATTGCAAATCAACGTGATTTCCCCGGTTGGGGTTATTGGTTTACATTAGGGGCAACAACATTATGGGAATGCTGGGATACAAATTCTTCACATAATCACATTATGTTTGGCTCAATCGCTGACTGGTTTATCAAAGACCTTGCAGGAATTAACCCGGATATTCAGTATCCCGGTTTTAAAAATATAATCATCAGACCTAATCCCTGTGGTGACTTAACCCATGTTACTTGCAGCCATCAATCAGTTTACGGTGAAATCAAATCATCATGGCAACGTTCCGCAGACGATTTCGAATTGTCTATCACTATACCTGCCAATTGTACTGCTGTTGTATATCTGCCCACAATGAAAGCTGACACTGTAAAAGAAAGTGGCAGAACTGTTACAGCAACCCCGGAAACAGGCAGAATGAAAGTGAATGTAAGTTCGGGTGAATATAAATTTAGCTGTAAATTATAATGTAGCATTCGCTTGATAATACGGGCAATTGCAAAACCTGATTCTATCTTTTTTTAAATGATAGGGTAAATAAAATATTATGCCATCACCGCTTAAATCAGCAGGAATCATATTATCGTATACATGCACCAGCAAATGCAGGCATTGTTTGTATTGTTGCTCACCCCGTTGGAAGGGGTGGGCAACACCAGAACTGGTTAGCGCAATCTGCGAAGGTACTTTAAAATGCGGGGTATCCCCACGCGCTTTTCATCTTGCCGGCGGTGAGGCATTCCTCAACTTTCCATTATTACTGCAGTCTGTAAAGATAATTCTATCTTACGGATTTTCCATTGATTATGTTGAAACCAACGCCCACTGGATTAAGGATGATGACAGCACAACAGATATACTGAACCAGTTGAAAGATGCCGGATTAAATTGTTTATTAATAAGTGCGTCACCGCAACATGCTGAATATGTTCCCGTTAAAAAAACTTTAGGGTTAATAAAGTTAAGCACAAAGATATTTGGCAGAAACGGAACATTCGTTTGGTTGCCGGATTTCCTGCAGCAATTACAATATTTGCAGGTTAGCGAAACGATACCTTTTGATGAATATTGTGAAAGAAGTGGCCCAAAACATGCATTGTATGCCGCACAATATGGTGGCCAGTTAATACCCGGTGGTCGTGCCGGATACAAAATGCAGAAATGGTTGCCAACCTACCCGCTAAATAAATGCCTTAAAGATAATTGTGAATACGAATTACTCCAGGCAGGACATGGCCATTACGATTTGTATGGAAATATCATCCCCAGCAGTTGTACCGGCATATCAATCGGTGATGCGCATGATTTGCAAAAATGGCAAAAACAGTTTTCATTAAATGATAAGCCGGTTTTAAATATTCTCTGCAAAAACGGTAACCGTGGACTATTAGATTTCGCGATAAAAGAATATAACTATCAACCAAGCGACAAATACGCGGGTGCATGCCATCTATGCATGGATATCCGCCGACACATAACACAACACGCCGATTTCGCCGAATTATCACCACGAATGATGTATGAAGAGATATAATATATTGGAAAAATTTTCAGATTACAGTTTTCGGTTTTAAGACTGGGGCACTTTGACAGATTCAGTGCTTTCTCGTAGCATCTGTTAAAGTTATCACTCTTCACTTTTTAAATCAATTACTGGCGAACGAAGAATACACCGGAATCCAAGATAGTTGCCTCTTGTAGCAGAATAGCAATATATCCGAGAAACAATGCGAAAGTAATCCACTACTTTTCCGTTGTTCCAGCAACCACCCCGTAACACTCGTTTTTTAGTTTCGACATTCAAACTATCGCACCACTCCCATACATTTCCTGCCATATCTTGTACACCATATGGACTATTACCCCACGGATAACTTCCGACTGGAGATGTTTGTCCTACTGACTTTCCTACTAAATTGCAACATTTGTTTTCATCCCAGTCATTACCCCATGGAAATTCACGTCCATCCGTACCGCGCGCAGCTTTCTCCCATTCAATATCAGTGGGTAATGCTAAACCTATCCATTCTGCAAAAGCCGTCGCTTCATACCAGTTAGCATTTACTATAGGATGGGTATCATGCCAATCCCAAACCGGCATTTTTGGCATTTCTCGTTTTGTGGCTATACAGAAATGACGATATTGGGCTACAGTAACAGGATTTTTCATAATTTTAAAAGCTGATAAATATTGTCTTTCTTTCTCCTCACTATATAGAAAATAACCATCGGGGATTTTAACCATTTCTATGGATGAAATTACTCTATCTCTTAATGTAATTTCATCCAATTCAGTTACAGATATTTCGATTTTGTCATCAATAACCATTAGAATTATCTCCTAAAATTTATTATGTTAATTTTAGGAGATATTTGTATGTATAGTCAAATTTAAATAAAAAGTTAGTCTCCATAAATGATAAATTTCACATCAACATTGTATTAATTTTAATTATATCACAGACTTACAGGATGTAAGCCTGAAATAATAGACAATGCAATTATACTCACCCTCTCCGCATCAAAACATCATCGGCCAAAATTACCTGCACCCCTTCAGGCGCGATACAATCTAATAACAGTTTATCACCTTTCACCTGCCAATTTACTAATATATTGCCTGCCGGATGTGGGTATACCCCACTTGCCCATTGCAAGGTGCTGGGATTTGGCGCAATTTTTACTATGTTATTGTTGCCGGGGACAGGGAACTCGACGCCAAGAATGGCTGTGGACATATAATGTACAGGCGAGGTTGACCAGGCGTGGCACAGACTGCAATCATAAATGAAATATTCCCAGAATACTACCGCGTCGCGGTCAAGGTAGCGTCCCCAATATTTGCGGATATAATCTTCTGCTTCTACAGATTTGCCGTATTTATACAAAGCGCCTAAAGCATAAAACGAGAAATACGAGGTTACATTGCAATCAGTATTATTCTTCGGTTCGTCGATACTGAAATTATTATCCATCGCGTTTGTCAGGTATTTTAACGCACCATTTATCTGATATTCATCGGCAATGTCAAAGAATAGCATCAGCGAATTGCCCATAACAGATGGTGTGGTGTCGGCTTTGTCCGCTATCCTGCGATCATTGAAACAGCCATTTTCATCATCCCAGAATCCGGTGACTAATTCCTGTTTAACCAGTTTTGCCATATCTTCATATTTTGTGCCGTCTGCACCCGTCGCGCCCAATATCGCCGCGGTATCAATCAACGCACTGTAATAAAATGCGTTACAGGCGCAGTTTTCACCGGATTTATCAACCTTTGCCAAATCTACATATGGGTTCTTGCCGGTTGTATCCATTAAAATATTGCCTTTTGCCTGCACTATAATCGCGTCTATCAATTTTCTTACTTTACCAGACAAACTCTGAATAAATTCAATATCACCACTGCATGAATAGTAATGCCAGAGAGAAATAATCGTCAGCATGGTGTAATCTACATGATAAGACGGTGACCCGCCATGTGACAATGAACAGGTGAACCCTGTTTCATTTTGTGAATTATAAAGCAATTCAAGGCAATGCCGCATCAATAAATGATCACCGAATGCCGCCTGAACGGTATAATATTGCACCTGCATATCACCAACGTAAAGGCCTTGTTCGCGCCACGGGCAATCCACCATAACGTCTAACATACACGCAAATTGAGTATCTCTGCCAATTTGCCATATTTTATTCAACACCGGGTCGCTACATTCAAATTTACCTACATTCACCACCGGGTAATTATTGCGGGAAATCGCAACCCGATTAAGCTCTGTTTTGTCGCATTCACCACGTACAACAATTTCCATATAACGCATTCCACGTGGTTGCAACACCTGCCATTTTTGCCGACCTTCACGACAGATATAACGGTCACCCAATCGCTGATTTTGCACGCCATGCAGTGGTTTGCTGTCTTCATATCTTTCTGTATAAAGCAAATCTATCACCGTACCTGCAGGTGCAGTAACTTCTATCACCGGTCGACCAATAACTTCTGTGACAAATTCGTAAAAATATGATGCTGATGTTAATCCGGAAATATTATCGACAACTTCAATATCTTCCCACGAACGCTGCAGATATGCTGATTTAGGCAGTTCATCAATATTAATTCGCTGCCATTCACCTGTTTCTGTCGGAATCATTGATGGTTCGGTCAAACCGCCAACAAGTTTGCGCACATCATTCATGCTACTGTTCCATACTCCGCCAAGTATGAAAGACCCATTATCCTGTAAATTTTTATCTATGCTAATTACCACACCCGATTTACGTGAAAAAGCCATACCGAACTCCCAAATATCGCCATTCATGTAACCTTCAATTAAGATAATTGGGTTCCAACCGGATTTCAAATCGGTGGTGAACTCATATCGCATCGGTTTACCGCATGGTCCTGCCTTATATTCAATACCATTAATCCACTGGTAACCGCCGGAGATGCCAAATTTAACCTGCTGATCAATTGGTGAATAAATATAACTGAAAATCGCGGCAATATTAACAGTACGATGGTGCTGTCCACGACTATAAAAAGATTTGTTGAAGGTTAATACCTTTTCAACGCCAGTGGTAAGTTTATATTTGCTTATAAGTCGTTTGGGAACAACTTCGCGTTCATCCAGTAATGGTATTGTCCGTGGTGTCGGCGATGCCCAATGGTTTTGATTTGATATTTCAACCGCGTTTGCCCAGGTGGAATCATCGTAATCAGCATCAGACCAACCTTCAGGAACTTTTGCGGCATCCAAAAATTCAGAAACGCCAAGGGCAAATGATAAACGCCCGGTTTCTTCAAAATATGCTCCGGTATAAAGATATTTCCAATAAATATTACTTGGAATATTTAACTTTGTACCGGCATCATCTAACTCAATATTACATATTAATCCACCGATGCTTTCATTACTTTGAAATGTTGATATACCATAATTACTGACGATTACAGCAATTACATTTATACCGCATTTCAAAAATGGCGTAACATCATAACTGTCATACTGCGGACAATGTGTGTAAAATCTTGCAGGACCGTGGCCAATTGTTGTGCCATTAACTATAAGCCTGTAACGGGTATCAGCAAAAATATTAACAAATCCCTCAACCGGATTTATTAAATTAAATGTTTTACGAAAAAACAGAACTTTTGAACGTCCCAAACCTTCATTGTCTGACCAGATAAATTTGCTTTCATTCATAATAATTACTCCAAACAAGATTCTAATTCTTATATTTACCGTTTAGTTAATATTACCTGCTAACTAAATGATAAAGAAATTTAATACTTTAAACCGTAACAACGTTGAAATAAAACAAATCATGAGTAATAATCTATATTCATATTTTTAACCACGAAATACACGAAAGGCACGAAAAAGGGAATAACTTAGGCAAATGCTAAACTTTGCATAATCCTGATGGGACAGACACCTTCCTGGCTTCGCCACTCGGTGTCAGTCCCTAATTGTAGTTAATTTATGCCTATATCTATTAATTTTTCGTGTATTTCGTGGTTAAGTAAATTGAGTTGTGGGAGAAACTTACAGTTAATATCTTTTATATCCGATAAAAAATCTTTATTGTCACAATTCACAAATCATCCTATAATTTATTCATAATGTAGGAAGGTGTTATATGGCTGAATTTGATAAAATAGCTGATACTTATGATTTAATGATAAATTGGTCGTCACGATTGACCAGAGAAATGCCATTTTTTGAAAAAATAATTAAATCAAGATCCGTTAGTGATATACTTGATATTGGGTGTGCCACCGGTAACCATGCCCGCGCTTTTGCACAACTTGCCACCACAGTAACTGCTATTGACCCTAGTGAAGAAATGTTGAAGATTGCGACGAGATTAACTACTGGTGATAATCCACGATATATCACCGGTGGACTGGGAATGTCGTTACCAGATAAAACATATGACATGATTACCATCCTTGGCAATACCATTACATTAACCAGCACTTTGGAGAAATTAGAAGAGTCTATATCTGATTTACATGAAAAACTAAATGATAATGGGATATTAATAATCCAAATGGTTAACTATGATAAAATTATTAAAAATGAAAACTTAATTTTTCCGGCAATAAAAAAGAAAAGAGAAGACACCGAATATATATTTCTGCGCGAATACAGATTAGTTGATAATTGCCCTGAATTAACAGTTATTACAATTGAATTGAAAGGTGAAGAAGTACAATCAAAGATTGAGCATACCAAACATCTGCCATTAACCAGTGATAAATTTATAAATATATTACAAAATACCGGATACCATAATATTAAATTTTTAGCCGATTATAATTACACTCCATTTAATCCAAATGATTCTGCCAGCCTGATTGTCTTAGCGGAGAAATAAATGAGATATCCATTTTTATTGTTACTGTTATTTATTTTCATTTCAGCATATAGCATACCATTAAAAGATGAAGCATTAAAAAAAATGATTGCGGCATCACCAACTGCTACTGATCTACCCGGAGAAGAAGCATGCACACTATTACATGAAATAAATATAAAAGTTGATGCAAATGGTAAAGTAAAAATGCGCGAACGCAGAGTTATGAAAGTCCTTACCGAAGCAGGATTACCTTTGTCACAATGGAGTATCCCCTATGATAAAAGTTCAGTCACCCTTGAATCAGTATCAGCTAAAACAATTTTAAAAGGTGAAGTCTACACTGTTAATCCTGCCCATATTGCTGAAAACGCGTTGTATCCCGGCGTTGCGTTATATAATAGTTTTTTTGTTCGTCGTTTTCCCATGCCATCAGCAACTATAAGTGCTGTATTTGATGTTGAAACGGTAATAACCCGCAAATCGCCAAGGATAGTTGATGATTTCAGTGGCAGATTTAACCTGACCGATAATTATTCAGCGTCGGAAATTATTTATTCATTTTATCTGCCGACAACATGGCACCCATCCTGGCACCTGACTAATAATGAAAGATTTCAGGGAAAAGAAAAAATAATCGGTGATAATCGAGTAATCTCAATAACAGGCAAGAATATCCCGGCAAACAGGATTGCTGAAACACAGGCACCACCGGCAGATGATATAACTGACCAGTTTCGCATAAGCACATTATCAGGATTTAACGATATCGCTAAATGGTTCAATACTATAAGTAAAAACTCTGCCGAAGCAGATGAAACTGTAAAAAATATAGCAACTCAGGTAACTGATAAACTTAATACTACTGAAGAAAAAATTATAGCAATTGATAAAGTAATACGTGGTATGCCTTATGTGGCGATTCAATTCGGGTCGATGTCTGATATACCAGCCAGGGCACCAGAGATTTTAAAACGCGGGTATGGCGATTGTAAAGATAAAGCGACATTAATGAAAGCAATGCTGAATATAATCGGTGTAAAATCGTGGTATGTACTGGTAAGGACAACTGAACGTGGCAGAATAGATAACAAATTACCATCACCGGCTGAATTTAACCATGTCATACTTGCAGTAGATTTCCCTGATGGTGAAAAATATATTGATACAACTGAAACGAATGCCCCCTGGAACATGCTGCCACAAGGAGTTGCAGGTGCTGATGGATTAATAATAAAAGAAGGTGCCGAATTAATACAGTTACCTAAAAATGATAAAAATATCAGCAACGCAGATGTAGCAATAACTGTTTATAATGATTATAGTTGCACCGGCGAAATTATTTTATCTATGGATGGTTTACCAGCAATTTCTCAACGCGCAGCAATATCAATGATTAAGGCTGAACGATTAAAAGATACTTTTTCGCCCCTGGCACAACGTTTTGGAACTGATATGAAAGTAGATGAAATCAAGATAGATAATTTACACAATACAGAAAAACCATTAATTATAACGGCTAAAGTTTCATCAGCATCATTTATTCAGCAAGCAGGTCCAATGCTTTGTGGTAATATGCCATGGTTACATTACCAACCCAATATCTACCAACAGGCAACAACCAGAAAATTGCCATTTTTTAATGATACAACTTCAACTATGTCGATATCAGTAAAAATAAAATTACCTGCAGGATGGAAAGTGACCTATTTACCACCAGACCTTACATACGATGGATTATTTGGTAAATATCATGACGAAAGCAAATTTAAAGACGGTATAATTACATATCAGTGTGAATTGCAAATAAAGACCGTCTCTGCAAATAAAGAAGCACTAAAAGACGCGAAAGAATGGTCATCTATCC
>CAZNLA010000120.1:0-12263 GCA_964573385.1 uncultured bacterium | reverse complement strand
GGGGCAATCCCATTTATACCAATTTTCAACATATCATCAAGGAAAAGTCGGTAGTCGCCATCACTGTCATGCCATGTGAAATTTATCCCGTGTTGTCGCGCAAAATCCATCGTCTTTTTATAACGTGGTAATATCATTTTTCTAAACATTTCAGGTGATAATAACGGTCCGGTTTTATAGGCAAAATCCTCGCCAAATCCTATTACGTCAACCTTGACTAACTTAACCGCCCGGGCTAAACCTTCCATTACTATGGTGAAATATCGTTCAAACAGTTCATCAACTAATTCCGGTTCATCATATAACAGATAACTTGCCCCTTCTACCCCTGCAATAGAACGAAGGGTCCAATAATAACACCCGCCGTCTATCATAATTATATCGTCACGTTCCTGCGCTTTAATAGCATTATCTGCCCAATCAGGTAAAAATCTCTGTTCCGGATTAGTGACATCAAAATGGTCATCCAATAGTAACCTTAAATCTTCAGCATCTTTAACCGGAAAATCTAACCATTCCGGCATGGTTGTTTTACTTTTAAAATCTTTAATTGTACGACCGTAAGAATCGATTGAATATATTACATCATCATCTTCCCGCAATATTTTTGTTTCAAAAGTCGGATATAACCCGGCGATAGGCGTAATATTTTTCATAGTAAACCCTATATCAGTTATCCCCAAATACGCATGCGGGTCTGTATCTTTCGGCAAACCTTCGGTCTGCCAACGTGCTATTGTATCCCGCCATGGCGATGCCAGGTATACAGGTCGTCTGTCGACATCTTCATATTTTAATGTTCGCATATAACGTTCGCGTTGATTCATAAACTTTTCCTTATAAATTCAAATACTCAATTGTTTTTTGAAAATCGGGATGCAATTCACAGGCAGATTGCATCAGCATTTCACACCACATTTTTTTTGAATCTGCGCTATCCTGCTTAACAGGATAACTATAAAATGCTTCAAAAAGAATTCTTGGGTTATTTGTGGCAATAGCATCTCCCAACAATGTCTGGTGTGTTGATAAAAATGTAACTAAACCATGTAACATCTCAGGAATTTCATATTTTCCCGCCGCTTTAATGCTGTTTTTATAAATTATTTGCGAATATTCCAGAATATTTCTATCTTTAATACCTGTTACAGCACCATTATTGGGGTAACTTGTCGCAATGCGTAATTCGGCAATCCCTGCTACCGCTTTAATAATTTTTGTCATCACATTATGGTCTTCCCGAAGCAAGTATAAACGGTTTGGGTCTTCTGTGTTCCATTCTGATTCATCCATATCTTTATTTAAATGGCTTTTAAATATTTCATCCGCTTTCTGCCGCGATTCATATGATTTATTGAACATATTATCAATATCATCAGTTGATACACCTAATCTATAATTTGCCGCGACAGCATAATCTTTTTCCATATCAAGATGTGCCAACCCATCACCTTCTGATGAAAAAATCAGCACTTTATATTTTTTATATAACTCTATCAGATGTCCGACATTTTTGCTTATATGATTACGCATAGATGGACTCCACCTATTTGTTAATTCCGGTGTTTTCCAACCCGGACCAATATTCGCGTCTATTACTTTAAATAAATCTGCATCGCCAATCTTAGAACCGGGTAAAATAAAACTCATATGATTTACTCCAGCGCTATTTATCAGGTAATCATGCCTTTCCTCGTCTTTACCCAATATACGACTGATATCCCACATGTGGTTAGTGTATCCGGCACACACACCCAGACAACGTATTTTAGTATGGTTATTCACTGCCGCGCTTAAAACCGCGACCGGGTTAGCGAAATCAATCAACCAGGCATCAGGAGATAATACTTCCAAACGCCTGGCAATATTCATCAGGATAGGACCGCCTTTTAACCCGAGAATTGCACCACTGGGTGATAACTGATCAGAACCTATAAAACCATATTTATTGCAGGTGACGGTATTCAACTCATGATTTTTAAGATTTCCTGCCATTAATACCACACATACCACATCTGCACCGGTTAACGCCGTATCCAAATTATCCGGGCAGGTTACGACACACCCGGATTTTTTAAACTCCGGTGATTTCTGAATCATACCAACCATTGCCGACGCACGGTCAGAATTAAGGTCATATATACTAATTTCACCTTTTTCAGATACTTGTTTTTCTGCAAGTATTGACCTTGCAACCGACAGATAACGATGCGCACCACCACCAATAAATACAATTTTCATATTAATAAATCACCTTTAATACAAATATTTGGTTCTGAACTTTTTTATTTCCACTGTTTTATTTGTTTACCTTTAAAAAAATAGGACTGGTTTAAAAACCAGTCCTTATCTCTCATTTTATAAAAAATAATGTTATTTTATGGTATAGCGTATTTTAATTTAAGATAATCCATTACTGACGCGCGGTCAGTATCACTAAGCACTTTTGAATACCAGAGTATTTCTGCTATTTCACCATTATAATATCCCCATGCAGAATGTCCGCCGATGGTGAAATATGTTTGCCAGTTAAAATCTGATTGTGTTTTTGAACCGGTAATAACCGGAGTAGTAGTATTATCAAGATAAATTCGCTGACCGGGGGCACTTACCACCAAACAAGCGACATGAGGCTTGCTGTCGTTACTTGTGGTGGCCGATGATATCGTTTCATCTGCCCATACCCGACTGGAGATTCTTCCACTTACAGTACCGAATTGTCTGTCATGCGAACCGGCACCATAAGCGTTACCATCTGTAACAGCGGTCATTGCGCCAGTATTACCTGCTGTTTTAAATGCTATAATTTCTGTATATGTCGTTTCAGGAATATCTGCCTGAACACCTATTACATTTGAACTGCCATTGAATACTATCGACGGATACCCATTTATCCCGGTTAAATTTACTGCAGGCCCGGTACTTCCAGATGCGACGGTTGCTTTCCAGGCTGTTTGTGTCCCCTGGTTTGCCCACTCAGTCATTACACCGGCAGCAGTTGTAACCCCTTTACCAGCATCAAAAAAAGCTACTAACTGGTCTTTTACTGTTAATTCCGGGGTACCCAACCCTGGAGGTGGTGTATCTTTAGTAATTCCGGCATGACCATCAGCAAAACTTAAAATTACCATGTTTGAATGACGATACAGGAAATCAGCAGAAGAATAAGCCACATTATTCTCAGTTGCTGGTAAAGGAGGTACAGCAACTGTTGCGGTGTGGGCGCCATCACCGGTAACCGTCTTTTTGGTAGGGTCATCTATCTTCCCGATTGCCTTCTCGCTGAGATCATTATTGTAAACATAAGCATTTGTGACTGCATTACCCGCGGATGGACATTTTAATACATTTACATCAACTTTAATATCACTCCATACTGATGCTGCCGCCGGAAATGTTTCTTCATGGTCCTGGGCAAAGATAGCAAATGATGCGGCTATTTGACGTTGATTTGACAAGCAGGTTGTCTGTCGTGCTTTTTCTCGTGCCCGGGCAAATACCGGAAACAAAATAGCGGCTAGGATGGCAATAATGGCTATCACTACCAAAAGTTCAATTAATGTAAAACCATTTTTATTACGTTTTACTAACATAGTAATTCCTCCATTTTTTTTATTAATATACCCAAAAATACAGCAATCGTTGCATATTTCGGATATCAGGTAAAATAATATTACTTTAATAACACAAATGTCAATTACACATTGTAAAAACATAACTTTCACTTAAAATCACTTCGAGGGACTCAGTGACCGATTGCAGAACCTGTTGAAACGACCATTTTAAGCGTATTTTTCTTTAAAAGCGCAACTCCTGTGAAGAAAATATTTCAATAAACGTATATTCAAACAGTTAAAAAAGGCATAAAATAGATTTATGAAAAATCAGACATCGACAGTAAAAAAAATCAATAACAGCATATTATCATCAATAATCTTTTCAAAATTACTGCTGTTATTTACCATATTATTAACAACATCATTGTCTATATTCTCAGTTGAACCAATAGAAAATATCTATAAAGCAATTCGTCTGGAATGTGATAATCTACTAAATAGTGAAATACCAGCATCGCAAAAAAGTTATGCCCATTTACGCATCGCCCAAAGTTATAAAGCAGAACATAACTTTGAAAAAGCAATCATTGAGTATAACAAAATTATTGATAATAACAGCTTCCCTGATATTCATAAGTATGAAGCAGAAGAATCTATTAAAGAAATTAAGCGACAATTAGCAGGACTGCCGGCACGTGACCAAAAAGCAACACAAACAAAACTTCCTATTATAAAACCAGCGAAAGAATATTTTGTCGCGGTTGACGGTAATGATAATAACCAGGGAACAGAAAAACAACCATTTAAAACCATCGAAAAAGCGCGTGACGCAATCCGAGATAATTTAGCAATTATCAGTCATATACCAGTCGGTGGTTTTGCTGTCACCATTTTGCCGGGTGAATACAATATTACAAATACCATTATATTTGATAATAAAGACAATGGCACTATTGAATCACCGATTATTTATCGAGCGAAGAAAAATGGTACCGTGGTTTTATACGGTGGAAAGCGTTTAAACGTATTCAAAGCGGTGACTGATGAAAAGATATTGGCCCGGTTACCAGAAGTAGCGAAAGATAAAGTTTATCAATGCGATTTAAAAGCATTAAATATAAATGATTATGGCGAATTAACTGTCCGGGGATTCGGCCAACCACCATCACCACCGACATTGGAACTGTATTTTAATGGTAAACCAATGACACTGGCACGTTGGCCAAATGAAGGTTTTGTGAAAATAAAAAAACTCATTGAACCGGGTGAAAAAGGTATAAAACCTTCGGTAATAGAATACGATTCACCCCGACATGAGGACTGGTCAAAAGCAGAAGATTTGTGGTTGTTTGGGTATTTCAAATATCTGTGGGCAGATTCAACTATAAAGATTGCGAAAATTGATACCACCGCGAAGACATTAACATCGACTGAAGCATACAATTATGGTGGTGGTATGAATGCTGGTCAGGGCATTATCTATTACGCGTTCAACCTGCTTGAAGAAATAGACCAACCAGGTGAATGGTATCTTGACCGCACCACCGGTATATTATATTTTTGGCCACCATCAGACCCGGCACTGGCAATAACTGAACTCAGCCAATTATCAGTACCTATGATAGCAATGAATAATGTCGCCAATATCCGTATTGATGGATTTACATTTGACCTGGCAAGGTATAATGGCATAAGCATGAAAAATTGCGAAAATTGTCTTGTTTCCGGATGTACCGTAAAACGCTTTGCCGGTAATGGTATCTCAATTAATGGCGGCAGCAAATGCGGAATTATCAGTTGTGATATATTCACCATCGGCAGACGTGGCACCGAAGTAATCGGTGGTGACCGGGAAACATTAACCCCGGGTGAACATTTTGTGGAAAATTGTCGTATTTACGATTTCGGCAGAATAGACCGGACCTATACACCTGCTATACAGTTGGAAGGTGTGGGTAATCGTGTTGCGCATAATGAGATGTTTAACTGTCCAAGCAGTGTGATGCGTATAGAAGGAAACGACCATATAATTGAATACAACAATGTACATAACGCGGTACAGGAATCAGATGACCAGGGAAGCATGGAATTATTTGGCAACCCGACATATCGCGGAGTTATATTCCGTTATAATAAATTCAATACCATTGGCAAAACCGGCAATGAGCATGCCATACACGGACAGGCCGCGATAAGATTTGATGATGCCATAAGTGGTATGCAAGTTTACAGCAATATATTTTATAAAAGTTCAAATGGTAATTTCGGCGCCATACAAATAAACAGCGGTCGTGATAATATTATTGATAACAATATCTTTGTGGAATGTAAAAAAGGTGTGACCGGAAGATGGAATTCCGGAAACCATTTTTGGCAAATGATAGCGACTAAATCAGCGCCAAAATATTTCTTCACCAATGATTTATATCAATCACGCTACCCGGCAATAACCAACATGATGGATAACAAAGGTACTAATTTTTTATGGCGAAATATATTTTATAAAGTTGATAACAGCGTAATTGCAAATTTTGATGCAATGGATAATAGGATATTCACCACCGACCCGGGATTCGTAAATGCGGAGAAAGGCGAATATAATATAAAACCTGATGCGGAGTTTTATAAAAAAACCGGATTTAACCCAATTCCTATTGATGAAATCGGGTTATATACAGATAATTACCGCACTTTAAACTAATGGGGGAAATATGAAAAAGCTTACTTTAATCGGTGATTCAATACGCATGGGATATCAGCATACCGTGTATAATTTGCTGTCAGAAAATTACGAGATTTGGCAACCGACAGAAAACGGCGGTAACAGCCGAAATATAGTTGCCCATCTTGACGACTGGATGATTAACAAACCTGCGGATATTATTCATATCAATTGCGGGTTACATGATTTACGAAAAGAATACGGGTCAGATATACCAGCAATTTCTTTGGAAGAATATGAAGAGAATCTACGAACAATTTTCTCACGGGTAAATGCTGAAACCGACGCAAAAATCATCTGGGTCAGCACCACACCAGTAAACCAGCAATGGCACCATGAAACAAAAGGTTTCGACAGGTTTGAGGCCGATGTAAATAAATATAACGAAGTCGCGACAAAGATTGCCACAGAGATGAATATACCAATTAATGACCTGAACGCAGTTGTGGTGGCAAATGACAGAGATAAAATGTTATTGCCAGACGGTGTGCATTTCACCCATGAAGGATATGATATCCTTGGGAAAGCAGTCGCGGAATTTATCACTTCACAGACGTAATAATATTAAGTGAATAAAAGTGGAGTTACATAATTGTTATGAAGCCTTCACTCTTCTGCATAATACAGAGAACTGGGTTAAATCCGGTAAATTCAATACCGGTAATATTTTTAATGGCAGTCCGGATTTTTGCCTGTCCACGGTCGTTTACACTGATAGCGCTCACCTTACGGGTACAAACACGAATATTGTGTTTGATAGTGATTGAAGTATGTAGATATTTGCAGTATTCAAATTCAGTACTGAGTTTACCGAAGTGCAGTTCCCTACCATTGCCTATAGGCATATCAGATTTCACTCTTGTATATTGGACTCGCTTTCAGTCATCCAACACATAGCATTTTTATCCCATTTACCATAAAATTCAACATTATTTATAATAGCTATCCATACAGGATAAATAAATAATTCAATAGCTTTTATAACATCTCTAAACTCTGGTGTTGTCATTTTCATACGTTTAAGAAATTGACGCCATTTAGTAAGCATATCTTTATCATTTGAAAACGAAATTATGTTATTTAAACTATCTCTATTATATTCTGTACCACGATTTAATAATGTCTCAACAATTGCAATTTGTAATAGTCTTCCTTCAAAGCAAAAACTATGAGCAATGTAATGAATATCATAATAATCTTTCATGCGACTGGTGTATTCCAAACGCTGAAGCATTGCATCAAATTTTTCAGATATTGTACTCTCCAGTGAATATGTATTTACTACTGGTAAATCAAAACCATTAAGTTGAACTGGAACTTCTCTTTTTTCAGCTTTTGGAATTATTACATCACCGACTCCAAAATCAACATTAAATGGAGTTCTGGTATTTTTTATCATCCCTATTAGTTGAAATGTGATACCTTTGTATTTTCGTTGTAACGATATCTCCTCGAAATTCTTACTCTCAATAATTATAAAATCGTTGCCAGTATTAGTGTGTAATATCTCATCAATTATTAATTTAACTTCTTGGATAGAAGATGGAATCTGACGAAGAAGAAAATCAATATCAATAGTAGCGCGGCTTTCAAAACTGCTCAGAGTATAAATCAGCATTCCACCTTTAAGAACCAGGTTATTTGAATACTTTGACAATGAAACACGTCGTAGAAACTCTTCCTGGCAGAATAACTGCAGGTGTAATTGAAATGGTTTTCCTGTTTCTATCGCCTTATTTTTAAGTCTTGCGATAACAGATGCACCAATATCCATTACAGCCACACTCCTATAATCATTTTTACTTTTTTTGCCACATTCCGCTTTTTTGAATATTCAATCAGCTTTGAAATATTCTTATCAGGGTCGGCAATATAACCTTGAATTGCCTTATTAAAGGATTCTCTATCCATTTTTGTTTCACATCTAATACATTCGCAAATTAGTCGGTCACGATCAAAAATGTGCATATTACAATCCTGGAACTTTGCTGTAGATATACCATAAGATAGTGTTTCTGCCTTAACATAGTAGGGTTTTACATAAGGATAATCTATTTTAAAACGTGATTTTGATGTGTTTTTATTAATAGCAATATCCCAATCAAGTGGCGTTCTGTCGCTGTAACCATAATAAAACAGTGCCGTATACATGCAAAGCACACCATCAGGGAATAGTTTAGAAATTAGCTGTTCTTCACTCATATGACTTTTTACATCAGTAAGTTTATAATAACCATTCTTTATTTTTTCAATAATTCCATTTGTTATCAGTTTATGTATACCGCGGTAATCGAATCCCTGTTCAGCAAGGTCGAATGTTTTAAGTATACCTTCGTTTTCATTAAACTTAACCATAAGAATTTCATTTTTCGTCATTTCATACCACACTTTTGCCTAAATGCTAACAACAAAGAGGCAATTTAATGTAATAAGTATAACAAAAATAATCACAGAAAACAACATCTATTTACCACTTTCATAACAGGTAAGCGGCAAATAACTGCAAACACTATCAAAACATGACAAAAATAGCCTGTAAATAGTTTTGTGCTAATTAAAATTTTAAATTGGTTCTTTTATTATACAGGTTTCCACTCTTCACTCTTCACTCTTCACTCTTCACTCTTCACTCTTCAATTTTCGCCACATTGGGTAACGCCAAGGTCTTTCAACAACCCATCTGTCACCCCGTATATCCAACCATGTACCCACAATGTTTGTCCCCGGTTCCACGCGTCCTGTACAATTGTTGACTGGGAAACGTTTTTTACTTGTTCAATTACATTCAATTCACATAATCTATTTAACAATTCCGGTTTAGAACTGATATCAATTAGTTCGTTTTCATATTTACGATATATGTCGCGCAGATGGCCTAACCAGTTATCAATTAATCCATGTGGCTTGGTATCAATAGCGGCCTGGATACCACCACACCCATAATGTCCGCAAACTATAATATGTTTTACCTGCAAAATTTCAACAGCATATTGCATTACCGATAAGCAGTTCATATCTGTATGAATAACTAAATTAGCAACATTACGATGGACAAATAATTCACCCGGAAGCAAGCCAATAATTTCATTTGCCGGCACACGACTATCCGAACATCCAATCCACAGATATTCCGGAGATTGCTGATGCGATAATCGTTCAAAAAATGTCGGATCAATTTCAGTTATTTTATCTGCCCAATTGCGGTTATTTTCAAATAGATGTTTTAATGCTTTCATGAACATATAATACATATAACGGGCTAATTTGTGAAGTTATGCAGGATAATAATAATGCATGTCCAATACAATATGTTAATATACAGGGTTCGTTTGCGTTCTGGAAAGACCGGGTAACTATATGAAATTACCAATACAAAATATATGCAAATAATAGTTCCACGCTATTGACATTGACAATAGTGAAGCATAATATTCAACTGATGGTAGGGAAATAATGACTGATAATAATCGAATATCGCGTCTGCGTGATGAAATAATGAAACGTAAAGGATCATGGGTAGCCGATCCTAATCCATTTGAACGTGATGTTGCATTGTACCGGACAAAAGATAAAGGTTTATCTACAGTACAAATACGCGCGGCGATGTTACGTGAATTAGTGAATGTGGCAAGCATACGTATTTATGATGACTGGACCATTGCGGGAGAACATCTGGCACACAACTTTGGTTTTTACGACATTAAAAACCGTGCGCAGGAATACAGATTATTTGAATTTGGCATAAATGCTGAAGAAGCAATAAAAGTAGAAAAGAATCTGCATAATTGGGATAACCGCCGAGAAAGTTACTACGCCATAGGCGATATTAACACAGAAAACCGCAAAGGAATCGGCGACTGGGACCGCGGTAATGTTTTCATGGCATCCGGATGGATTGAAAACCATTCAATACGCGATTACGCGAAGGTTTTACGCATAGGTTATGCCGGTATACGTCGTGAAGTAGAAGAATACATGACAAATGCGGATATAACCGACCCGGATTTCCCACAAAAAGAAAACTTTTGGAAAGCGGCGTTAATGGTATGCGATGCCGGTATAATACTGGGTAAACGATACGCGGATACTGCCCGCGGAATGGGTAAAACTGATATGGCCAGCATCTGCGAACATGTGCCGATGGAAGGCGCGCGGACATTGGCGGAAGCCACACAGTCATTGTGGTTGGCGCATATTCTAACCTGTGGCGAAGATAGTATTAATGCCAACAGCATTGGCAGGCTTGATAAAATATTGTATCCATATTACCGCGCGGATATTGATGCAGGACGCATTACCCGTGCCGATGCGGTGGAGTTAATGGCAGAATTAGCCTGCAAACTGTACCTGGATTACGAAGTACAGGCTATTACACTGGGTGGAGTTGATGATGAAGGTAATTCCGCCGTGAATGAGATGAGTTATATCATTCTGGAAGCCACGAAACAAGTTGATTTCATCCGTGACCTTTCTGTACGTATAAACGCGGAAACCCCAAAGGAATTTATTGATTACTGCGCGGACATGGTAATTCGTGGCGGTGGTATTCCTTTCTTTTTTAACGATGACTGTTTTGTTAAAGCACTTTCTGACCGGGGGATTTCTGTGACAGACGCCAGGGATTACGCCCCAATTGGTTGTATAGAGTTAACAGTACCGGGCAAAGCAAATCCACACGCGGTGTCTGGATGGATAAATGCGGCAAAGTGCCTGGAACTGGCAATATTTGATGGTTGTGACCCAACCACAGGCGAACAATTGGGACCACACACCGGATTATTAACAGAAATCGATAATTTTAATAACTTTTTAAAGGCATTTGAAAAACAACTTGAATATTTCACCCGCAATATGGTTTACAACATAAATCGTGGTGAACTTGCCCAACGTGAAAAAGGACCATTGCCATGTTGGTCATTGCTCACCGACGACTGTATCAGTCGTGGACGCGATATTACTGATGGTGGTCCTGTTTATAATTATCATTCTGTCTGTTTCCTGGGTACCGCCAATACTGCAGATTCACTGATGGCATTGAAAAAGTTAGTATTTGAAGAAGGTAAAATCGAAAAGAGAGAACTATTGGAAGCGTTAAAGTCAAACTTTGACGGTCGTGAACAATTACGCCAGACATTATTGAAAAGCGCGGAAAAATATGGCAACGACAACAGTGAAGTAGATAATTTAGCGACATGGTTAACAAATCATTTTATTGATTTAATGGATACTTTCCGTTCGCCATTAAATGGTAAATATTTTGTGCATTTATTCTCTTTCCTGTTAAATATAAACTTTGGAAAGTCACTGGGGGCAACCCCGGATGGTCGTTTTGCCGGTGAACCCATAGCATATTCATTATCAGCGCAACAGGGACGCGATGAAAAAGGGATATCTGCACTGATTAATACCCTCGCCAAATTACCACATAACCGTGCTGCCGGAGCATCTGCCGCAATAATCGATATCGACCCAAAAATGGTAAGTGGCGCAGATGGGACAGAACGACTATCACAAATTATTCGCGCCGCCATAAAAATGGGTGTAGGACAAATGCAATTTAACGTGGTCACCGCAGAAAGATTACGCCTGGCACAACAATATCCGGAAAAATATGGCAATACGCCGGTAAGGGTGGCGGGATACTCACAAATGTTTAAACTGCTTTCCGATGATTTACAGGAACATGTGATCGCACGGACGAAACATGTTAATTAGTGGTTAGTATTTAGTGGTTAGTGTATAGCAATAATATTTTTAACCACGAAAGACACGACGGACACGAAAAAGGTAATTATTTTAGAGGCAATTGCAAAACATACAAATTCTATAATCAACCCAACCACCCCCTACCCCCTCCTTGGCAAGGAGGGGAGTTATGTAATAAGTTGAAATATAATATTTGTAATAATAATCAAAACTTACATTTTAAGTTCCCCTCCTTGCCAAGGAGGGGTGGCCGAAGGTCGGGGTGGTTTTCGCCTACC
>CAZNLA010000119.1:0-12275 GCA_964573385.1 uncultured bacterium | reverse complement strand
TACTCAGGAAACAACATTATTAGCTAATGAAAGCAAAGAGATTAAATATGACTCAAATAAAACTATTAATGTCGGCGGATATTTTTTAGCAGTAAAAATTTCAAACGACAATGAATCTGTTTTAAAGTTCAGTAAATATTTTGTTATTCCTGAAATGATTAAAACAATTAATGCAGATTCTAAGTTTGGTATAAATGGTGCTACTTTAGAACAAATTCCATTAATCAGAAAATTGGGGGTAGGTTGGGTTCGCTTTGAAAATATGAAAACTCCGATGATATCACCAAAAGCGGATTTGTATAAATATGATGGCAAAGTGGGTCCATGGTATGTTAACCATGATATTATTATGAAAGGATATAGTGATGCCGGTTTGCAAATACTGCCATATCTTTTTCAATCACCATCGTATAATACCATAGCAACAAAATCACAAAAACATGCTTATGAATATCCACCTGCAAATTTTGATTTATGGTCAGAATTTTGCTATCAGACTGCTGCCAGGTATGGAAAAACTAAGCATCCTGATGATGATTTGAAGACACCGGATAAATTGTCCGGTTTAGGAATAATCAATAGTTATGAAATATGGAATGAACCTAATCTGGATAATCCTGTATGGGGTGCATGGGTTGGCACCATGCAACAATATTTTGAATTGCTCCGTAAATCATCAGGAAAAATTAAACTTGCAGATAAATCCGCAAAAATATCTAATGGTGGTTTAGCAGGTATTGATCTGCATGATGTTGATATGTTGCGAAGTTACACATATGATGATGGTACACATCCTATTGATTATTTAGATATCATAAATGTCCATTACTATTCAGGACGGTCCTCGCCTGATATCGCAACTGTTAATAGTAATGTACAACGTGATTCAGATGCCAAAGGAATACAAACATATGAAGAGTCATTACATATGCTTAATGATTGGCGTGTCGTAAATAATATTAATAAACAGATTTGGCTGACTGAAACAGGTTATGATACCGGTGGTCCAAGGGGAGTAAATGAGCAATTACAAGCAGCATGGTTACCACGTGATATTTTAATTGCATTAAGTGCAGGTATTGATAAAGTTTTTGTATATCGGGAAAAAGGGAGTTCACCATCATTATATGCGGCATCTGGTTTAGTTCGTGATGATAATTCCTTGAAACCTGCATGGTTTACATACGCGACATTAATCAGACAAATAGGATCAGCAGAAAAAGGTATAAGATTGCCATTTCCGGATGACAATATACGTCTTTACGCCTGGAGAAAAAATGATAAATTGCTCCTGACTGCATGGACTGTTTCAGGAATATCTGATTTGCGTTTAAAATTTGGTGACTGCAAATATACAGATTCCTTTGGTGCTGAGTTTGCTGTAAAAAATAATGAATTAATACACCTGGGTATATTTCCAATATATATATCTGATATTACTGATACTAAAAATGTTGATGAATTAATATTAAATGCTAAAAATATTGATAAATTAAGAATAGAGTCGACCAGAAAAAAGATGACTAGGAAGGTCGTTTTGTTTGATTTTGGTGGCACAGAACATATTGGTTCGGTAACTTACGGTTCGGTAAGAAACGCAATACCTGTCGGGTGTAAAGATATATGGGACGAGGAAAAAGGATATGGATTCCGAAAAGCAGCAATGCGTGATGGCGATAAAGCATGGATAAATGATTCTTTGGAACGTGATTTTACGGTGATGTCTGCCGGTTTGCCATTTAAGTTTGTTTTATCCCCGGGTAAATATAAACTGACAATAAGCGCAACATCATTTGGCGAATCATCTTTGATGACCATAAAAGGCATCGATGGAAATATAATTACGCGGCAAATAAGTAAAGATAATTCTAAAATAGAATTAGATATTGTACCGAATGACGCATATATTACTGTTGATTTTGACCAATATACAGAATTACACTGGTTAATGGCTATTGAGAAAGCAGATTAAATGCAATTAAGTTATATGTTTCTGTTTTTGTCATTCCCACATTACGTTGCATTTGATAAAATAAACCTGTTATGAATGATAAAATTACCAGAGTTAGAATTGCACCTTCGCCAACTGGCGATCCACATGTAGGAACTGCCTATATTGGATTATTCGATTATGTGTTTGCCCATCAGAATGGTGGCAAATTTATTTTGCGTCTGGAAGATACCGACCGTGAAAGATATAAAGAAAGTTCAGCGAAATCTATATTAGACGCAATGCACTGGTTAGGACTAACCCCGGATGAAGACCCGGAGAAGGGTGGGGAATATGGACCATATATCCAGAGTGAACGCATTGATATATATAAGAAATATGCCGACATTTTAGTTGACGCAGGATTTGCTTATTATTGTTTTTGTACCAAAGAACGTCTGACAGAAATGCGCACCAAACAGGAAGCCAACAAAGAAAATATTAAATACGACCGACATTGTTTTAATAACATAACTGATGATGAAAGACGTAAACTGGTTGCTTCAGGTGTGCCTTTTGTAATACGAATGAAGATGCCGGATGAAGGAAAGACCGGATGGCATGATCTGGTACGCGAAAATGTAGAGTTTGATAACTCACTTATTGATGATCAGGTATTACTGAAAACAGATGGTTTCCCGACTTATCATCTGGCAAATGTTGTGGATGACCACTTAATGCAAATAACGCATGTCATTCGTGCGGAAGAATGGATATCAAGTACCCCCAAACATATTATTTTATACAATATGTTCGGATGGGATAAACCGGAATTCGCGCATTTGCCATTATTACGTAATGCTGACCATAGCAAAATATCCAAAAGATTTAATAATACATCATTAAAGTGGTATAAGGAAGAAGGTTTTCTGCCGGAGGCATTATTAAATTTTCTGGCACTATTAGGATGGTCACATCCTGAAGAAAAAGAGATTTTTAATATCAATGAGATGATTGATAATTTCAATTTTGACAGATTCAATAAATCCTGGCCGATATTTGATATGGATAAATTACGCTGGTTAAATGGTATATATATCAGAGATATGGAAATTAATGAATTATACAGGCGGGTAAGGCCATTTTTAGTTGATGCAGGACTATTGACTGCTGAATTAAATAATGATGCCGATACTTTTGCTTGTGAAGCAGTCAAATTGGAACAGGAAAAAGCAAAGATATTAAAAGATTTTCCAGGTCTTATTTCATTTTTATTATCAGATGATTATGAAATTGAAGAAGATGCTAAAAATAAATGGTTATCACCGGCACCTGTACATGTTTTACCTGCATTAGTAAAATTATCTGAAATGATAATTAGTCATGACGGTGAATTAACATGTGAAGAATATGAAATGACTTTACGTAATGCCGCGGAAGCAATTGGGGTGGGGGCAGGTAAAGTAATACATCCAACCAGGGTAGCATTAAGCGGTCGTACCAAAGGGCCTTCATTATTTCACATGATGGAATTATTGGGTAAATATAAAGTGCTGTCCAGAATAAATAAAATGATTGAGATGTTATAAAACAAGGGGACAATCATGCCAATATTAAGCGCGAAAATGAATCACCAGAGTGGTATACCATTAGGTGGCATAGGTACCGGAACAGTAGAAATTCGTCCGGACGGTGCTTTCCATGAATGGCAAATATTTAATATTGGCAAATGGTCACCGCAACAACCGGAAGGAATTAATGGTGATGGTCCAAATTTAACACCGGATGCTCTGGCATTTTATATGCGGGTTAAAAAAGCTGATGGAGAGGTTTTATTGCGCAGATTAAATGTCAGAAATGAAGAACATAATTTGTACCATTATCCGTGGTTAATGAGTGTTGAGGAGATAGTTTTTAATGGAGCATACCCGGTAGCAACTTTAAATTATAAAGATGATGATTTGCCGGTGGCATTAGAAGCGATTGCATTCTCTCCATTTATACCACATGATTCTAAAAGTAGCGGTACACCGGGATTTTATTTTGTTTTTTGGGCAACTAACAAAACCGATAAACCTCTGGAGATATCTATTCTTGCGACATTTAAAAATCCATTAGCATGGGGAGCAGGTAACAGGAAACTGACTAATGAGATTGTTGAAGATGGGGCAGTGACATATCTATCCTGTAAGACTAATGCTGAATATGATGATGGATGTAAGTCAACCTATGGTAGTATTTCATTGTCTGTTGCAGGTGGTGATATCAGTTATATTTCCGGTGAGTTCCCCAAGTATTTTGACGGGTATGGAACGATGGGGTGGGAAGGTTTTGATTCTAAATATGGTAATGTTTACGAATCTTTACTGTATAATTTCAGAGAAAAAGGTAAATTATGCAACGCTAAACCTGCAAATGCCCCAATTAAATTAGCTGTTCTATCGGATTCGCAGATAAATAACCTATCAGAAGATGAAATAACTGAGTATTATGAACTTTCAATGCAGTATAGTTTTGCTAATGATGTTGCTGATAGAATCATAAAGTTAGATGAAAATATTTTATCAACTGTAACAGGAAAGGTTCAATTTATTCGTGAAATGCGCGACCGCGTTAAATATATGTCATTGCAAAATGATAATTGTAATCTGTGGGGTGACGGTGCGTTATGCTCATCATTTAAGTTGGCTAGTAAAGAAGAAAAAGAAATCCGGTTTACTTATTCGTGGTATTTTCCTTATCATTTTAGTGCTAAGAAAAATATTTTAGGTCATGTATATGAGAATTGGTTTAGTGATGCTTTAGCCGTCAATAAATATCTGTCCGCACATTATGCTATAAACCGATTAAAAACATTGGAGTTTACTGAAAATCTATATTCAACCACACTGGAGAATGAAATTGCTGAAGCATGGGGTGCACAGTTAAGCACATTAACTAAATGTACATGGTGGACAAAGAATGGCGATTTTGCAGTGTGGGAAGGTTTGGGTTGTTGTGGTTTCCACACAACTGACATTACATATCAGGGGTCATTTAATATTCTGGCACTATTCCCGGACTTGCAATTACAACAAATGAAAATGGGTGCTGGCTATCAACGTGAAGATGGTCGGGTTCATCACTTCTTTACCCCGGATTTATCCGCAGTTGATAATGGTTTTGACCGGGTAGATATGAATCAGCAATTTGTATTATTAACTTGTCGGGATTATATGTGGACAGGAAATGATGATTATTTAAAAGAAATGTGGCCACATATCATAAAAGCAATGGATAACACTGAAAAATTAGATGGTAATAATGATGGTCTGCCGGATTGTGATACTGAAAGAAATACTTATGATTGCTGGAATTTTTATGGTACCCCATCTTATATTTCCTCGTTGTGGTTATCAGCATTATTAGCAGCAATAAGATTAGCGGTTGCCGTCGGTGACAATACGCGTGCGGAAAAATGGCGTGAATTGCATAAAAAAGCAGTTATCAGTTTTGATAATCTGTTATGGAATGGCGAATATTACAGTTTATGGGTTGATGGTGATGACCGTGATGAATGTTGTATGACAGATCAAATCGATGGTGAATGGTTTTCTTCTTTAATCGGCTTAGGGTTAAGTTTGCCAATCGACAAAATTCGTCAGTCTATGGGTGCGGTTATGAGATATAATTTTCATACTGATGGTGGTTTAATTAATGCCAGTTATCCATCTGACAGAACACCACAAACCGCAACATATAAAAATTATCAGGCAGTCGCACCATGGACTGGTATCGAATACGCGATGGCTTCTTTTATGATGGACGTTGGTATGCATGACCAGGGAATACAGGTTGTAAAAAATATCCATCGCCGGCATTATCGCAGTGGAAGATGTTGGAACCATGTTGAATGTGGTGAACATTACTACCGTGCAATGTCTTCCTGGGCGGTATTATTAGGGGCAACCGGTTTTAAAATTGATTTACCAATGCAAAAAATATCATTTATGCCAATAATGAAAAAAACAAAAACTAATATCTTTAATCGCAGACGTGTACAGTTGGGTGATATTCTGGTATCACGCGAATGGGTTTCCAGTCAACAGTATTATGACGCAGAAAAAGAGTCTAAAATATCAGGTAAGTCGGTCGGACAAATATTAATGGACGATAGCAATATCACACAAAAACAACTGTTATTGGCATATTCAGAACATATGGGTTTAGAAGTTTCTGTTCCGCAACGCATAGCACCGGATCCGCAGATTGCCGGTTTGATTCAGGAAAAGATTATGAAGAAGTTTGGGTTCATCCCCTTAAGAAATGATGGAAATAATGTGCTGACTGCCTCGCGCGATCCACAAAATATTGCGGTACGTGGCCTGGTTCGCGATATTACAGGTTATGAACCACAAATGATGCTGGCAACCCCTGAAGATATAGAGTATACCCTGAAAGGTGGACGGGTGCCAATGGTTGCAAAACCTAAAAATAGTGAAATTACAGGAACATATATTCGCGCACCATGGTTTTCATCAACTGGTTGGGGAAAAATGATTTGTAATGACGATATATTTTTGCTTAATTGTCTCTCCGGAGTAATATCATTTAAAACATTATCAATACCAGTCATAAATGGTGAAATATCAGTTGAATTAAATAATGTTGACATATATTTTGAAAGAAAAGATGAGGCTGATATGATGATACTTACATTTGATAAAGCAATAAACCTGACAGAAGGTGATTCTTTCTTAGTTTTATAACTCAGTCTACTACTTGGGCTTTTGCAAAACCCAACTATATTTATTTTGTATGGAATGCCGTCCCCGGCATTCCATACAATTCATGCTGGTTTTGCAAAAGCCTTTACTAATTAAAAAAAATGGCAACCACACTGTGATTGCCAATTTTAATGTTATCAAATTTTTGTGAAAGATTATGAGGTTGGCGGTAAACTTTCTAATTTTAATTTTTCCGCAAAATCAATTAAACTCATTGCGCCTAAATCACCCTCACTCTTGCTTCTTACACCCACTGATTGTTCTTCCACTTCTTTATCACCAACAACTAGCATATATGGGATTTTCATCATTTGAGCATCGCGTATTTTGTATCGCATTGACTCAGAACGTAAATCCGCGTTTACTCTAGCGGGTAATCCGAATAATTTATTATATACTTCCTGGGCATATTCATGGTGACGTTCTGCAATTGGGATTATAACAGCCTGTACCGGTGCCATCCAAATAGGGAACGCGCCGGCAAAATGTTCAATCAGCAATCCGAAGAATCTTTCTAATGACCCGAATGGCGCGCGGTGAATCATTACCGGTCGATGTTTTTGTCCATCTTCACCGATGTATTCCATTTCGAATCTTTCCGGTAAGTTATAATCTACCTGCACGGTGCCTAATTGCCATTCCCGACCGATTGAATCGCGAACCAGGAAGTCTAATTTAGGACCATAAAATGCTGCTTCGCCTTCCGCGATAGTATATGGCATATCGAGATCTTTGACTGCATTTAATATCGCTGATTGTGCTTTATCCCAATTTGCTGCGTCACCAACATATTTGTCACTGTTGGGGTCGCGTAATGATACCCGAACTCTATAGTCACTCAAGCCTAAAGTGCGTAAAACAAACAGGGTTAAATCGACAGTATCTTTAAACTCTTTGTCTAACTGGTCTGGTGTCAGGAATATATGGGCATCATCCTGGGTAAATCCACGTACCCGGGTCATACCACCCAATTCACCACTTTGCTCGAATCTATATACCGTACCGAATTCAGATAGTCTTAATGGCAAATCCCGGTAACTGTGCATTTCATTTTTATATATTTGTATGTGATGCGGGCAATTCATCGGTTTTAACAGATACCCGCTTTCTTCTTTAAATTCGTTACCTTCAAATATAATCGGCGGGAATTGACTTTCTTTATAATATGGATAATGCCCGGAAGTTCTGTATAAATCTAACTTACCGATATGTGGGGTATATACAGGTAGGTAACCTCGTTTAGTTAATTCGGTTTTCATAAAACTTTCCAGTGCGTTTCTTACTATCGCACCTTTAGGTAACCATAATGGCAAACCCGCGCCTACATCGGGCGAAATCATAAATAAGCCTAATTCGCGTCCCAATTTTCTGTGGTCGCGTTTTTTAGCTTCTTCGCGCATTGTAATGTATGCTTCTAATTCTTCTTTACTGGCAAATGCTGTGCCATATATTCGTGATAACATCGGCCGTTTTTCATCACCGCGCCAGTATGCCCCGGCTACACTGGTTAATTTTACAGCAGTTAACCTGGCAGTTGAAGGAACATGTGGTCCACGGCAAAGGTCGCTGAAATCACCTTGGGTATAAACATTTACCATCTCATCAGTTATTTCATCAAGTATCTCAGCTTTAAATGGATTTCCATTAGTACGGTATTCATTTGCTAATTGTTGACGATTAACAGATGCTGAAGAAATTGGAATATTCTGTTTCACCAATTTCGTCATTTCAGCTTCTATTTTAACCAGGTCTTCCTCATTAAATGGTTTATCAACAGCAAAGTCATAATAAAAACCATTATCTATGGCAGGACCAATAGTAGGTTTCGCGTCCGGGAAAAGATGGATAACAGCCTGCGCCAATAGATGTGCGGATGAATGCCGGATAATCTCCAGGCCTTCCGGATCCGCGGAAGTGAATACAGTTATTTGCTGTCCTACCGGTAGTATTGATGTGACATCAGACATAATATCATTACACTTAACTGCGACAGCAGTCTTGGACAATTCTTTATGGTATTGTTTTAACCATGATAAAATTGTTCTTGCTGCGTCTTCATTTGTAGCAATTTGTAAAATTTCGCTCATTTGTGCCTCCCATAAAATAAAAAAACCTCCCGGAAATCCGGGAGGTGTACCAAACGAAAATGCCCCGGATACTTTATCGTTTCCGGTTTGTAGTGGTTACTTGCTCAGCCTCGCTAATTAATAACATAATATGCATGACAAAAAAATTATATAACTTGATTCTTATGGTGTCAAATATATGATAAAAAGGGTATAATTTATTCACAAGCTATAGTTTATAGCGATTTTAAATAGCAAAGTGTATAATCGTTATATGGATTAAGGTTTTAAGCAATTATTTTAGGTATTTTCACGCAGTTGATATACGTGGCTATTATGGAAAAATCAATTGTAAGGAGAAAACAAAGTATAATGATATTCATACGTGTAAAACGAGGTGGATATGTATTTTTGATGGGGTTATTTGCTCTGGTTATTTGTATGATACTTGGGGTATCTACCATCCGGGTAGCAACAAATTATCAGTATACAACTTCCCGTCAGCAGTCTACCGCTGAAGCAATGGAATTAGCTGATGCTGCTGTTGATACAGGGCAGGCTTTATTACGGGTACAAGCGACGACATTAAGGGGTAATTTACGATATCCTACTACTGGCATGGTTGCTATGCCGACAGGCGGGTATTATGTAGAAATTTCACCAATATCAAATGATCTTAACGCATGGGTGTATAACTATAAAATAGTAGGTACTGGCGTAGCTACACATTTTGGAACCACAAAGAAAATAACAACTTTATTATCACCTCGTTCTTTTTCACAATATGGTTTCTTTGAAGATACCGGTATTGCGAATTATATGTGGACAACAGATATTTCATCTATTCATGGGCCATTTCATTCTAATGGTAATGGTGGTACCAGGCAAGTAAATATCAATTGGCTTAAAACAGATACCCGAAATCCTTATGACCCAAGTTATCCATATATATTTTATGATACTGCGTCTACATCATGTTCAGACATGAATTGGGGTACTTCCGGTAAACCAACAACAGATGCAGAATGGCATAAAATATTCGCGGGTGGGCAGGCAGCATTAAAAACCAGTGCCGACGCTATACCATTCCCTACAACGGCAACCGAACAACGCGATTCTTCATATGGTGGTGTGCCACCAACACCTGCACAAACAAATATGGGGGTCTTCGTTAATAGCAATATTAGTACTGCTGGGATATATATAAACAGTTATGACCAACCTGTTACGGTGGTATATTCTGCTGGTGCATCTGGTAAACAAATAATTACCATTAATCACAATATAAGATCAGGAACAAAATATGTATCAAAGATTACGGAACTAACTATAGATCTTGCTGCAAATTCAACTTCTATCAGAACAATAACTGGAACTGCCGCATACACAGGAACTTTACCTTTTACTATTACGGGTTCATATACTTCACCGACTTTATATGCCGGTGTTCCTAACGGTGTTTTGTATTGTACGGGTTCAATTACTGGTGTTCAGGGGGTATTGGTAGATAATTATGTCGTTAATAACAAAATAGCAAAATCAAATTTTTGGACAATATCTTCTGATATAACAAAAGGTACATTAGGAAATATTACCATATCAAATAATTTGACTTATGTGCATGAACCGACATTTACACTACCACTGACAGATGCTGCTAATGTCAGAGTGCCTGCATTAGGAATTATTGCAAATCAGATTAGAATTAAAGGTAATATTACCCCGGATAATAATTATGACCATGTTGCACATCCTGATCATGCTGCAAATGATTTTGTAATAAATGGAGTATTAATGGGGTTTAGTCAATATACAAATAATCTAAATCAAGCATCAATTTATGTCGAAGATATAGCGAATAGCAAATTAATGGGAGATATATGTATTCTGGGTGGCAGTGTTGTAAAATCTACCGCAGTACATGGTACTCTTAGTGGTAATACATTACAATATGGATATAGTAAACGATATACCTATGACCCTCGTATGGCGGATGGACCGTTAACCGCTTTCCCCAGCACTAACCAATACAACATATTATCATGGCAGGTGACGCAATGAGAAATATGTATAAATATGGTGTAACATTAGTTGAGATTTTAGTGACAATTGTCATGTTGTCGTTCGGTATTATCGCGTGTATTCAGGCTATTAATCAGTCGGCGGTTTCATTGAATAATGCGCAACGGGTTGGTATGGCAACAACATTGCTGGAATCTGAAATAGAAGAGATACGCAGTTTAGGTGTACCAGGGTATATGTCTAATATGGAAGTTGAGGTAACTGCCGGCAGAGCACAAAAAGTTTTATCAGGAACGGTTGCAACCTATACCATGACTCTTAAAAACATAGTACCACGATTACCTGCAGATATTCTGACGTTATTTCCCACAAGTTACATATCTATAACCCCCAATGGTGTACCTTTCCCCGGATACGCAACTACCACGAACGAATATAAAATGAGCCAGAAAATGTATAAAGTTACAGTATTCTTATCATGGAAAGGTATGAAGAATAAGACCATGACAACCCAAATGTCTACTATGATAGTGGGGGCAGTACAATGAAAAACAGGCATGGTTTTACATTACCAGAGTTAATGATAGGCATAACAATATCTGTTTTGATATTTGCTGTTATTATTGCATTATTAATAACATCTATGCGAATATGGCGCAAAGCTTCTACAATTACCAAGACATATCCGCAAGCATATAGAATTACCAATATGATGACAGATGAATTAATGTCGGCGGCGTATGTAAGATTACCAGCAATGTGGACAAGTGGGATAGCATATGCAGTAAATGATATAGTGATTTGCAGGTTTGATGTCGTTGACACTACTGATACATATAGCAGAACCAAGGCGGTATATGAAACATACAAATGCCTAGTGGCCAATACATCTTCAACAACAAACAAACCGGTGGTTACTGGTTCAAATACATATTGGGCACCATCATATCCATGGATAATTATTTATCGTCCTATAAAAGATGCGACTACCGGGTTAAACAAAACACCAATAACTCCTGACCTTACCGGGGTTATACAGTATTATTTGGGAACAAGTAATGGAACCGCATCAGCAACCGGTACATATATATGGAAAAGACGGTTTACGCAAAACAGTAACAGAACTATTACACAAACATCCAATAAAGCAATTGCGGATAATGTAAGTGATATATCTTTTTACGCAGAACGTACATCATCAAATCAAATTTTAACAATTAATTCTTTGGCGATTAGTTATATGGGAAAAGAAAAAAGTTTATCAAACACAAGCACATTTCGTGAGGGTATTTCTTTCAGAAATCCTTTAATCACGGCTATACCATCGGTTCCGATTATTCCATAAATAAAGGAAGTAGTTTAATGCCATTAATTAAATGCAGAAAATGCCATGAAGAAATTTTAACCGATGTTGATGTTTGTCCAACATGCAAACAATCTCAACCTTTTATTTGCGCTGTGTGTGGTTTACCTATAGGTAATCTGCAGGAA
>CAZNLA010000118.1:0-12332 GCA_964573385.1 uncultured bacterium | reverse complement strand
GCTTTTCTGGTTGGAACTTTGGTTTTATTGCGCCTTTGTTATCAATTATTTCTTCTACCACCAGATGTTTCCATAGGTCTGTTGATTCTTCCTGAGTCAGATAATCAGTACCTGTAGAATTAAGCAGCGGGGTAAATGCCAGTGGTGGAACATGGCCAAATTTAAATCCGCCGCTGGGGTCAATCGCCTTTTCATATTCTGTCTGCAGTTCTTTAGCGAAGTTCTCAAAGGTTTCATTCGCAATTACAGTAAGGCGGTTAATCTGATCATCGTATATTCTGTCGCCATCCTGATTTACCGGCAGCCTTAACCCGCGACCGATAGTCTGACGTCTTTCACGGTCGGTACCCATCTCGCGTAAAGTACATATTTGAAAAACATTGGGGTTGTCCCAACCTTCTTTCAGGGCGGAATGGCTGAATATAAAACGTAGTGGAACATCCATAGATAACAGACGTTCTTTATCTCTCATAATTAGTTCATAGGTTTCATCATCTTTTGTAGTACCACCTGTAGTATCAAGCAGTTCTACAACCTTGCCTTTCTTTTTATCTGCTGAGAAATACCCGTCATGGACTTCCTCGGAACTGTATGGAATTAGTCCCTTATACATAGGTTTATTGCTGATAGTGGTATAAGCCTCTTCAAACCATTGGGCAATTTTACCTTTGATTTGATTTCCGTTCTCATCATATTCGCGGTAACTTTTCACATGATCTATGAAAAATAATGACAAAACCTTGATATTTTGATTTCGGTATTTTCTCTCTTTAGCAAAATGAGATTCTACGGTTTGCTCTATTTGGCTTTTCATCCTTTCATCATTCATACCGCCGATTTCTTTTGCTTGTTCAATTATTACACCGTTTTGAAATTCTATGTATTCATTTCCGGGTTCGGCGTTAATATTTGTTATCAGGTATCCATCATAGTCGGGACGGTTCGATTGCTGATTAATATCTGTACCATGTTTAACTGTTATCTGCTTTTCTCTGGTTCCGTTCAGGGTATCTTCAAATATAGTCACTTTTGCCTGTGGTGTTTTCGATGATTGCGGCCAATATCCCACTTTATCAAGACGGATAAACGTCTGGTTATGGTCCTGACTATTGCTGGCGTCTATCACCTCTATCTGTTTCACCAACCGCAAATCATAGGCGCGGATAGGGTCGAGTTGGTAAAGCAGATTATACTGGTTGATATGGGTTGCGGAATAGCGTAGGCAAAATAGCGGGTTCAGATTGTTAATGGCCTTTTTAGACTTCTCTGTATTATCTACGCTTTGCGGTTCGTCGATAATAAGTATCGGGTTGGTAGATTGAACAAACTCTATGGGACGACGACCAGACATTTTATCCTGTTCCTGGTGTATTACGTTCAGTTTTTTCTTTTGTTCATCGGTCAGTTCATTATATTCAACATTTTCTCCGGCATCTTTTTGAAATGCTTGGATATTGATAACCATTATCTGAATTTCGTTGTTCACCGCAAATTGGCGTACTCGGGTTAAATCTTTTGACTGGTATACAAAGTCGTCAAATGGGACGTTGTTATACAGATTCCTGAAATGCTCGCGCATCATCTTTATAGAACTGGTGACGCCTTCGCGAATTGCGACAGAAGGAACAACAATGATGAACTTTTTAAAACCGTATAATTTGTTCAATTCAAAAATTGTGCGCAAATAAACATAGGTTTTACCGGTTCCGGTCTCCATCTCAATAGAGAAGTTCGGGAATTTGTAAGGTTTATTATCGGCCTCTATCAACATTCTTGATTTAGGTATCTGGTTGCGTGTTTGAATGGTATGTAAATTAGTAAGCAGTTGTGCATCAGTTAAAGTGAGATTATTGCCGATACCCAATTCATTGAATAACACCGGATTAACTTCACTGATATCTATTTGCGCGTTAGTATCCTGTAAAGGCAAGCCTTCAAACAGGTCGGTAACGCTTTTTATCGCATCATGTTGGTATTCGAGTGTGCTATCAAATTTTAGTTTCATTATTCTTTTCCATTATTGCCATCATTTTCAACTGTCGACAGATTGTCGACAGTTCAACTAATGATATATTATCTGCCATTTTTATAATTCCTTACACCGTCTTAAACTCAATCTTGTTATGCTTTTCTTTCTGCATGTTGAAGGCGGCAAAACTTTGTACTGTATTTGCCTTTAATTGGTCGTTGCCTTTGAAAGCACTGTCTAAACAGATGAATTGCTGCGGTTCTGCTTCTACTATGGCATCGATAAGTTCTTTTGTTATATCGTCTTCCAGGCATAACAACAATGCGCCATCGGCTATTGAATATACATTATTGCCTGCCATATTCTTTGATTCTACTTTCTCCGTCGGCATAAACCCGGCTTTTATCAAAATTTCGTATAACAAATCTTCCGGGGTGGCTTCTGCAGTTACATGAAATGTATGTAATTTAAGTTGCTCTGCTATATCCTCAACTGAGGTATTCGGGTCAAGTTTTTGCCATTGTTTGAAGTTCGATTTGTCGAGTTTCAGGACTTTAAAACCAATATCTTGCGAATTTGATTGGTCAAGGTCGAGTTTACCTGCTTTTTCAGTATTTATCTTCGCTATCACCCGTCGTATCCGCTCCTTGCCAATATCCGCAATCGTCTTGTACCCCGCCTTAAACGCCTCGCTGTCTTCGTCACATGGTTCCGGCAACTGGACAAGGATAAACTTGCGGTTGCCGCCGTCCTGTTTATTCAGGTTGAGCACTGCGTGGGCGGTGGTAGCGGAACCAGAGAAAAAATCAATAATTATAGAATGCGAATCTGGTGAGGCTGAATATGTGATTAAGTCTTCTAAAAAAGGAACTGGTTTAGGATTATCAAAATCAATATTACCCATTAAGGCGCGATACTGTTTTGTAGCACTATCTGTTGAATATGATGAACCAGACATAACAGATTTTGGTTTTATTCTTCTAATCTCCCCATCTTGTTCTAAGTAGTCTTTTTCATAAACATTATACCGGTTTGTGCCTTGAACAGGTTTACCTATTAATAGCGACAAATTAATCTCGGCAGTTTCTTTCCCCCAACGCCAACGACCTTCAATACCATCTGATTTTATTGGGATAGTTTCTATATTATACTCATTTGTTTTAGAAAGTGATACGCTTCCATCTTCTTCTTTTATATAAAATGAGTAGTACATATTTGGCCGTTCAACACGTGTATCAGGTCCGCCACGTTTTCTTAATTCGAGTAGACGATATAGCCCAAATTGATCTTTATATTTATATTCAGACAAAGTATTTTTACTAATATCTAATCCATACTCATTAAATGTCTCATCTTTTACAAACATCAAAACACGTTCATTTGCTGTAGCAATATATTTTTTATCATTTCTTCCTTTTAAATTATTTACAACATTTACATCTGCTACAAAGTTTTCTTCACCGAATATTTCTTCACATAATTTCTTTAAGTTACTAGCTTCATTATCATCAATACTTATAAAAATAACTCCATTATCCATTAATAAATTCCTCGCCAGATATAACCGCGGATACATCATATTCAACCACTTGGTATGGAATCGTCCTTCATTGGCGGTATTGGTGCTGAACTTTTTACCTTCGCCATCTATCATCCCGGCGTATTCCAGATAGGTTTCCAGGCTTTCAGAAAAATTGTCGGGGTAAATAAACTCGTTGCCGGTATTGTAAGGTGGATCGATATAGATCATCTTCACCTTGCCGTAATAACTTTTCTGCAGCAGTTTCAAAACTTCCAGATTATCGCCTTCGATAAAGAGGTTTTCGGTGATGTCAAAGTTAACCGATTCCCCGCGGCAAGGTTTCAGGGTGGCGTGGCTGGGGGTTTGTATCAACCGCAAGGCGTTTTTCTTCCCCGGCCAATCCATGCCATAACGTTCGCGCCGTGATTCAAACATATCACTGAAAGTGCCAATTTCAGCCATGAGCCTTGGAAAATCTATGGATTCAGATATAACATCGCCGTCTTTATTATAAACCTCTGTAAACACCGATGGAAATAATTGCTTTAACAAAGCACGTTTTTCTGCAGCGATATCAAGAGATGCGCCGGATACTTTTTCAGGTTGATTGCTCATATTTTAGGTTCCTTTATTATTAACCACGAAATACACGAAAAGCACGAAAAGGGTTTGTTACAGTTCTCTCAGGTAATTCATTATATTATTTAATTATGGTAAATTCGCCATAATTAAAATTATTTTATACCACCGACATATTTCCCCTCGTGACCCCAGCGGGGTCAAATATTTGTAGAAAAAGTTCTAAAAAAGTTAATCGACCCCAGAGCGGGTCGCATACTTCGATTATTATATCATTCTGGTTATATTATCGATACTTTTACGATAATTATATGCGACCCACTACGGGGTCGAAATATCTGTAAAGCAACAAAGCTATAACTATTTGACCCCGCTGGGGTCAGTGAATTTACCACATTTGTTCAGAACTAATCTATATATTTGATTCTATAATTTCTCGCACAACTTGTGCGAGAAAGATAATTTTTATATCTCATTTATTTCTTGCACAACTTGTGCAAGAAAATCTTAATATGTTTAAAAAGACAATTGCAAAACGTATGTAACCAAGTGTATTGCAAGCATCTTGCTTGCAATATTTACGAGCTGGAAGCTCGTAATACATTGGGCTTTTCAAATATTATTTCATATGCAACTACCTGTTTCACCACTTTGTTAAGGTTATCCTTTTCGTGCATTTCGTGTTTTTCGTGGTTAAATTAAAATCACACCACCGACCAGCGTATAGTAAATATATTCTTCTCTTCCACTGTCTGTTTCAATCGTTCTTCAACAGAATCAAGCAATTCATCTTTCTGGCTTTCAATCTGTTTGGCTGAGTCGTCATATTCTTTCCAGGCGATATCGCGTTTTTTATCCAATTCACGCAATCTTTTTTGAATTTCCAGTTTTTCCGGCAGATTAGCGGTGAAACGCGCTTCTTTTTTCAACAGTGCAATCTGTTCATCAAAATCTTTTAAATCAGCCTTCAGTCCTTTTCGCTTGTCATCAGCCCAAAAATTAAGCTTTTCGATTTCCTCATCAAACCAGCTTGCCTGTTTCATGGCGATATCATTTAATATCTCAACTTTTCTTTTATCAATTTCAGCTTTCAGAATATCATTTTCAGGAATATCCTGATTAACAGTTTTCGCGGGCAGGTCAAAAAATCTTCGTGTTGTTTCTTCCGGCAATGAATTACCATCATCAGTGATAGCAGCAAGAATTAAATGGTCCTGTTCATCAGCACCGTTAATTGATAATTTATAATACGACATAATGCCGGATTTTCCTATTAATGGTTCCAGTGAAGCAGATTTTTGCGGCCATGATGAATAATTAAACTCGATAAAAGCACCTTTATATGTATGAGTTTTAGCGTTACTAATCAGCATTTGTGCCAAGGGGTGGCCAATGCGGTAACGGTGAAATTCGCTGTCTTCGCGGGTTAAAGCATAACGTCCTTTAGGAATTGATTCACCCATGCTGGTTTTTAAGTTGAATTTAAGATTCTCTTCATCAAATTCGGCTTTACCGTCAAGTTCAAAACGTGTGAGTTTCCAGAGCATATTGTCATATTTATTTAGATATTCACGACTTTCAGACAAATTAACCCGCAACCGGTCGTGAACTTCAGCATCGAAGTTTTCCAGTAGCTTTTTACGGGTATCGCTCATGGTTTCTGATATCTGTTCTTCCATTTCTTCCTGCAAACGAGCAAATTCCGCTTCAATTTCTTCAGTGGTACGGCAATTCTGATATATTGCCGCAATCCGCTTTTCAAAGTCAACGCCGGATTCAATTACACCTAATACCTCGTCACTGGCGCCAAATACACCAGAAAAAAGTTTGAACTTCTGGTCGAGAATTTCATAAACCCGCTGGTCTGCTGCATTTTCACGATTGATGAAGTTGATGACAACTACATCGTGTTTTTGCCCGTATCGGTGACAGCGGCCTATACGCTGTTCAATGCGCTGAGGATTCCACGGCAAGTCGTAATTAACCACTATGGAACAGAATTGCAGATTGATACCTTCCGCCCCCGCCTCGGTAGCAATCATTATTTGTGCTGAATCTTTAAAATTATCAACCAGTGCAGCACGCATATCAGCAGATTTTGTGCCGGAGACACGGTCGGTATTTTTATATTTTTTTATCCATTCATCATAAATTGATTTAGACAATGCATCAGTATTGCTGCCGTTAAAAAGAACAATTTTATCCTGATAACCATTTGCGGATAGCAGTTCGATTAAGTAACTTTGAGTTTTGCGTGATTCGGTAAAGATAACGGCTTTTTCTGCCGACCCCAATTCCTTCGCTTTAACAAATCCCTGTGACAATGCGCTGATTAGTGCCTGACCTTTGGCATTTTCTGTAATGCTGACTGCTAACTGGCAAAAGTTTTCCAGTTCCTGTATTTCCTTTTCTATTGCGCGTATATCTGTTGGAGTTAATTCTTCTCTGTCATCCTCTTCATCCCATTCCTCGGATTCTGATTCAAATTCATCATAATCTGCTTCAATATCATCTATTTCAGACCCGACTTTAGCGTTTTTCAGAATCTTTTTCAACCGATTGGCTACGGAATATAACGCACCAGCAATAGCAAAAGTCGAGGAAGCCAGCAGTTTGCGCAGGATAAGCGTTATTAATGAACGTTGGGAATTTGGCAGTGCATAAAGAGCATCACGCTGAAGATACTCTGACACCATATCATAAAGGGCTTTTTCATCATCTGTAGGGTAAAAGTCTTCGGTAAGTGGAATGCGGTTAGTATATCGAATATATTCAAGCACCTGACGACGCAATGTGCGATGGCAAATAGGAGCAAGACGGGCTTTTAATTCATCAAATGATGTTTCTGATGATAACCGGGAGTATTGCGATTTAAAACTTTTAGCATCACCAAATGCATAATCATCAATCATACTCACCAGTCCATATAATTCCATCAATGAGTTTTGCAATGGTGTTGCAGTTAAAAGCAACTTTGGAGTATTACTTAATGCCAATTTTATTGCTTTGGCTATTTTGTTATCAGGTTTATATACATTTCGCAAGCGATGAGATTCATCTATTACCGCTAAATCCCAATGAGTAGTCATGATTTTTTCGCTATTTTTTGCGGCGAATTGATAAGAGCAAATAATGATAGATTTTTGTTCAAAAGGATTTTTATTGCCATCTTTTACCATCTGGTTATATTTTTTAGAATCAAGTATCTCAGAAGGCAAATAGAACTTCTCTGCCATTTCCATTGACCATTGCTTGCGTAAATTTGCAGGAGTAATAATTAATATTCGTCTTTTACGTTCAGACCATTTCTGTGAAATAACCAGCCCCGCTTCAATAGTCTTTCCCAGACCTACCTCATCTGCAAGAATGGAACCTTTTGATAGTGGTGATTTAAACGCAAACAAAGCCGCATCAATCTGGTGAGGGTTAAGGTCAACCTGTGCGTCTGCCAAAGCAGAAGCAAGTTTCTCAGAGTCATTTAAAGAATGCCGCTTACTCAATTCATGGGCATAATATACAGAATGATATTCGTTCATGTAATCTTTACCATTTATGCTATTTTACTTTTTTCAGCATTATTATGCAATGGGTAACAGTCTACATTGGAATAATTATTAAGTTTTTATTATTTCATTGAATAGTGGAATGTTTGACTTTTATTCTCACCAATTCATCAAGGTAGGCATTTAGGTGATTTTTATATAATTTCACATACAAGCAACATTTTACCCGTGATTTACGAGTGCTTTTAGTTGTAATTTGATATCAAATAACATCCCTGGTTGTAGGGTGGGAATCCCCTCATTCCACCATTTCTTCCTTTTTACACCATATATGCAAAATCAAGAGAGTTCTTTTTTAATATTGTAAAACTGATAAATCTGAATAATTACGAAGATTATACAACGTAGAGACGCAAGGCCTTGCGTCTCTACATGATTACCCACTATCTACTGAATAATTGCGAACTGTAAAGACGCAAAATATTGCGTCTCTACATATCTATCCACTATCTATTGAATGATTGGGAATCGTAAAGACGCAAAATATTGCGTCTCTACATATTTATCCACTATCTACTGAATAATTGCGAAGCGTAAAGACGCAAGGCCTTGCGTCTCTACATGATTACCCACTATCTATTGAATAATTGCGAACCGTAAAGACGCAAAATATTGCGTCTCTACATATCTATCGACTATATATTGAATAATTGGGAATCGTAAAGACGCAAGGCCTTGCGTCTCTACATATCTATCCACTATCTACTGAATAATTGCGAACCGTAAAGACGCAAAATATTGCGTCTCTACATATCTATCCACTATCTACTGAATGATTGGGAATCGTAAAGACGCAAAATATTGCGTCTCTACCTAACTATCCACTATCTACTGAATAATTGGGAATCGTAAAGACGCAAGGCCTTGCGTCTCTACATGATTACCCACTGTCAACTATCTTCATGTATCCTGTCACCACCATCTGATAACAGCCATCTCGGGCGTTTTATGAAATCGCCGTTGTGGAATGTTTGTTCTATCAGCTTTTGTTTTTCCAGATGGTTGAAACAGCTTCGCATACACCCACGTGAGCCTTCTACGCCAAAACTGCCGGCCTCGGACCAGTCGCGGAGCATGGAATGGCCTTCTATAATTCTGCCATGCGGGAACTCGTCTGTTTTTGCCCAGTTGCCTAACGATAATGTCCAGGCGAATTTATAGGCTTCTGCTTCGGTCATGGTTTGTTTGGTCACATCAAATTTCATCCCCGGGAAATCTTTGTGAATGAATGGTGATGTGCGCGGGTCGCCGCCATGATACATCAAGGTGCATTTACCCATATCCACATCACCCCAGCGATATTTATTATCTTCGATTTGTATCTCCACGTATTTATTATCACGGATGTGGGGTATCGCCCCCGGACATCCACGGACGCAATGCATACAGCGGGTACAGATAGAATTAGGTTCCACCAGGGGGTCAGCTTCCAGTTCTATATCAGTGATAATTGCATGAAGGCGTTGGCGCGGGCCAAATTTTTTAGTCAGAAACACCTTTGACCAGCCACATTCGCCCAGTCCGGCGGCAGTTGCTGCAATGCGGATGGCAAGATTAACATTTGGTGATGGATCGCCTTCTCTTGTTGGTTCGCATGGCTCCTGTCTTTCCGGAACTCCTGAGTAATATGGCACCGCTTCAAATCCATAATCCTCTATCTTGCAGGCCAATTCATACATCGGCAACTGAATGAAATGGGTATTCAGCAGGCCATGGTAATTGAAATATGAGTATGATACCCAGTTGGTTCCTTCCTCTATACCGCGCCAGCCACCGCGAATTATTCTTTTTCCAACAACAATGACCGATTTAGCGCGTGGAAATATTGATTTCGGGCTCATATTTACCGGTGCGTTGTCGAATCTTTCAATATTTGCCACCCCAAACAAATCAAGCCCCTGATCATATGCAAATTGGCGTAATTCTGCTTTTGTAATAGTCATTTTAATCTCCTACAACTTCCTTAGTTCTTCTACCACACCCCAGGGTTTGCGGTCGCGGAACTTATGCCCGAATGTGGTATTCAGTCGTCCGGCATCTTCCAATGCTACCATACAGTTACGGCTACACAGCGCGGCGAACCGGTCTACCTTGCCTGACGGATGCATATTGTTTGCGGATGCGCCATTTTTACATCGTTTGCAGACATTATCATCTACATCGGCAACCGGCATCGATTTACCGCAGATGCTGATTATTTTCCCATTATCAGTTATCGCCTTTAACGGGCAAACTGCCGTTAAGTCTGCGCATTTTACACAGATGTTGTTGGTAGAGATATCATTTGCGGATAATTCAGCATCGGTAAGAATCATCTGGAAACGCTGGCGATGTCCGAATTGCGTGGTGAGAAACATGCCGCAATAGCCAATTTCTCCCAAACCGGTGCGAACTGCCGCGTCATTAAAATCAAGCATTACATTTGGAGCAGGCTGGCCCGGACGCACGGGAATGCCCATCGGCTGAATCTCCGGCGGCAGGTTGGGGATTGGCACCGCTTCCCAACCATTATCTTCCAAAAACTCCGCGGTGCGGAATGTCGCCGTCGCCAATACCCGGTTATTCAACCAATCGCGGCCGTAAAGATTATACAGGTCAAATTGAGTGCCTTCTTCTATCCCGCGTAAAGTACCACGGGTAATTCTCTTCCCCACAATAATTATCGATTTAACCTCGGGGAAAATAGCCGTCGGATGTTTCTCTGGTGGTAATCCATCAAAGCGGGAAACTGGTGCAATGCCAATTAAATCGGCACCAACCTTTTTTGCATGCTCACGAAATGCGGTAGTGAAATCTGCTGTCACGTAATGCCCCCTTTAGCAATTAAGTCTATTAGATAAAATTACAAGGCTTTCGCTTAAGGTCACTTCGACAAGCTCAGTGACCGGTCGCTGAGCCTGTCGAAGCGACCATTTTCAATGAGATTTCTCTTTAGAAACGAAAGTCCTGAATTATAATAACAGCAAAAAAGATTATATATTGCGCATATTTTGATTAAAGTTTAACATTTTTTGTACCACGATATTTAACTGGTAAAATCCCCGTTATCTCCCTGAATACCCGGGAGAAGTGTTGTGGGGTGCTGAACCCCACGGCATAAGTGGTTTCTGTAACAGATTTATTTTGGTTCAGAAGATTTTTAGCAAGTTGTATACGTTTAGCATTGATTGTTTTCGTCACTCCTATGCCCCGGACTTCTTTATATTTTCTGCTGATATACGGCGCGGAAACAGATAATCTGGTGGAGATGTATTGCAGTGATAAATCAGTATTATCCAAATTATTTTCGATTAACTCATCAACTTCTGCTACTAATCTTTTACTGCCGGTTTTGTAATATTCTGTAATGGATGAAGAGAATATTGCGATGACGGATTTAATGATCTTTTCCATTATGAGATAATCATATTCTGTCGCGATTTCAGTTAGTGCTTTTTCTGATATTGCCGTTATTCTGGCAATATCTACCCCGGTGTCGGTGGTCGCCTGCGCGGTGAGTATAACCAGGCTTTGCAATATAGGGCGTAATTTACCCAGTGACAGATATGTACCACGGAAAATTTCATTGCAGATATCATCGGTTATAGCTAAAGATTCCTGCATGTATCCTGTTTTTAATTTATCCTGCAGGTTTAGTGCCAATCGCCAATAAGTCGCTAAATTTGGTATTGGTAAATCTTCATTATCATGCAGGTATACTCTGTTGCATCCGTTTTTCATTTTTTGTCGTTGCGCTACAACTGCTCTTTGCGTTGCCCATTGCAGGCCTGCCAGGGTCGTGGATGGCAGTTTTGCTATGCCAATAGTAATCATCGCGCCGGTTTCCACGGTGATTTTTTGCCTTAATTTTTCAAAGTGATATACTAAATTTTTATCTGAAATCTGATTACCGCAAAAATATATGCAATTACGATGTGCAATACCCAATAATCTGCATTCATGTGGTTTTAGCAGTAAAACTAATGTATCGCGAACCTGATTAATTATCGCGACGCGTTCGGTATCATTTTTATCATACAGGTTATCTATTGCCAGTACCACGGCATATTCCGGCCATTTTTCATCTGCTATCTGTTCAGACAACCATTGTTTAATTGACTCCGTGTCTTCAACTTCTCCGGTTGCGAACTCGGGATAAACCAGATGATTCCAAAATATACCGCTCAGATATTTACTTGCCATAGGTTTATTATACATATTTACATGTATGTTTACATTAATAAATATAGAAATCGGTTGAAGTCGATTCTATTTTGAGTAGAAATCAAATGACCTAAATAAATTGGACAAGTTTAATGGTAATTAATGCCTTGGAAAGGCAGTTTAATGATTAACCCCAGATGTCAGCCTGGGGAATAAACTATAACATTGACTGCGCCTCGGAGAGGTGCTTTCATAAAGTCGCCTTTACAAGGCTCATATTAATAGCCGTTACTTCCCCAGGCTGACGCCTGGGGTTAATCATTATGTCGCCACTCCGTGGCTAATATATGATAAAAACAGGAGAACTCGGAAGAAATCGATTTTGAGTAGAAAAAAATGACCGGTATAAAAATCCTGATTATTTTGTACTGATTTGATTATTAATTCCTAATAATGTTAATTCCATAGCCCACGGCAACGCAGCTGGGTAAGTTTATGAATAAAGCCAACGCTCTGTAAGAGCATAATCCCTTCGTTTTTAGGAATATTGCTCTTA
>CAZNLA010000117.1:0-12562 GCA_964573385.1 uncultured bacterium | reverse complement strand
ATATACTCATTTTCACCTACCGTTGGTGACGCGGGTACGGTAGTAACCATAACCGGTAATAACTTTATTCAAAATAATACGGTAGTGAAATTTAATGGAACACTGGCAACAACGGTTAATTGGGTTTCAGTTAACAAGGTTGAAGCAACTGTACCAGCAGGCGCAACTTCCGGTAAAGTAATGGTGATTTCTGATGGTGGCGCCACGACCTATGTTACTGATTTCACTGTAAATACCTGTTCTAAAGATGGCGCAAAAATGGTATGGGTCCCTGCCGGATCATTTACCATGGGAACAAATTATGATGCATCATGGAACCAGCCAACTACACAGCAAGTTACCTTAACAGGTTATTGGATATATAAATATGAAGTTACGGTTGCACAGTATACTAATTTTTGCACTGCAACCGGACGTGCTTTGCCGGTGTTCCCATCCGGTTATAGTTGGGCAGGGAAATCCGGTTGGGGAGATCCGACTATACAGCAGCATCCTATTGTTAATGTGACATGGGATGACGCAAAGGCATACGCGGATTGGGCCGGTGTTAGTTTGCCGACAGAAGCGCAATGGGAATATGCTGCCCGTGGTCCTTTAGGTAAAAATTATCCTTGGGGTGGCACGGCGTCAGTAAGTGACCCTTATAATGGTTGGGACCAGGATAAATGCGCGAATTATTATAATTCTTACGTGCTTAACAAATCCACCTGGCCAGTAGGCAGTTTCCCTGTCGGCGCAAGTTGGTGCGATGCGCAGGATATGGCCGGAAATGTGTGGGAGTGGTGCTCTGATTATTATGGAGAATATTCTGTCAAACCGGTTACTAATCCATTTGGCACTGCAACAGGTTCTGCAAGGGTAAGGCGCGGTGGTTCATGGTTCCTTAATTATGGTATTTATGTTCGCGGTGCCTGGCGTGGTTACTTTAATCAGGGATCATATAGCAGCGATACAGGTTTCCGTTGTGTCATGGCCACCCCGGTTATTACCTCTTTCCTGCCAACAAGTGGTATAGCAGGGACAATTGTTGCTGTAAATGGAAATAATTTAAGTGGGGCGAATGTTGTTACTTTTAATGGTGTACCTGCAACTATAATGGATGTTACACCAACTGCTATGCGCGTTGTTGTACCAACTGGCGCGTCGTTGGGAAAAATCAGCGTAACTACTCCGGTTGGCACAGCGACTAGCAGTGAAGATTTCACGTTTATATATGGTACCAAGGTTAACCCTAAAGATAATGCTGCGTTACTGTGGGTACCGGGTGGTACATTTACAATGGGCAGTCCGGTAGGGGTGGGGACCAGCACTGCTGAACAACCATCACATCAGGTATCAGTTTCCGGGTATTGGATATACAAATATGAAGTAACAGTGGAACAATACCGGGCATTTTGCATTGATACTTCAAGAACATTGCCTTCGTTCCCACCGGGTTATAGTTGGTCAACAAAATCGGGTTGGGACGACTTAACATTGCAACAGCACCCAATTGTTAATGTAACCTGGGATGACTGCAAAGCATATGCCGAATGGGCAGGGGTAACGTTGCTTACGGAAGCACAATGGGAATTCGCGGCACGTGGTGTTAAAGGAAACAATTATCCATGGGGCGGTACTGCCAGCGCAGTTGATTCAACCAATGGATGGGACAAGACAAAATCCGCTAATTATTATAATTCATATCTGCAACATATCAGCACCTGGCCTGTTGGCAGTTTTGCTAATGGTTACAGTTGGTGTGGCGCACAGGATATGGCAGGTAATGTTTGGGAATGGTGCGCGGACTGGTTTGGTGGTTATTCTGCGGCACCATCAACCAATCCAACCGGGCCATTTATCGGAACATACCATGTATTACGTGGTGGGTCATGGAGCAATGATGATAAATTATCACGGGGAGCACTTCGTCTAAATTTAGACCCGGGTCGTTACAACAATATTACCGGTTTCCGTTGCGCGTTAATCTCCGCAGGACCACAATAGATTATTCCGGAGATATTTAATATATAATTAGCACGATTTAAATAATATACCGCGAGAATCCTGTTATTAATGCTCAGGTTACCCGCGGTATATTTTGTTTGTAATTTAGAAAATTGTAACGTCTTAACAGTGAAATTAAGAATCAAAATTGTTTGAAATAGATTTGTGTACCAGAAATAATTTTCAATTTTTAATTTTTAGAGGAAATTGCAAAACCTGTCTGAATTATAGGGAATGCCGCCCCAGGCATTCCGAAAATACAGAGTTTCTATCTCAAAGAGGAATGCCGGGGACGGCATTCCGTACAGAAAAAATAGAAATAATTGGGTTTTGCAAAAGCCTGTTTAATTTTTAATTTTTAATTTTTAATTAATATCTCCCTGCTGTCCCATACATTGCTATTACTTTTTCCGGTTCAATTTCTGCCAGGATGTTGTGGATGTTGCAGAAAACATAACCACTGGATTCTTTCATAATTGGTAATACCTGTTCAATCTCTTTCACAACATCATCCACGCTACCCAAAGGAAGTGTATGCTGACTATCAACACCACCACCCCAAAATGCTATTCTGCCTTTGACTTTCTCTTTCCATTCAGCGTATCCCTGTTTCCCTGCGCTCCATTGCACCGGGTTAAGGACATCAAACTTAGCCTCTATAATCATGTCGATGATATCGTAAATGGCCCCGCAGGAATGCATGAATATCTTTGTATCCGGTGCACTGGCGTGCATAGCGTCATTAAACTTGCGGAAATACGGCAGGAAAAGTTCTCTGAATACGGCAGGTGATGCCATCAGGCTGTTTTGGGTACCCCAGTCATCAGCAGTTGCCATAAGCACGTCTACATACGGGGCAATTGCCGGTCCCATTTTTGTCGCGTTCATGGCCGCGTATTCACTGGATAATTCGTGTAGTGATCCTACTAATTCCGGTTCTTCAATACATAAAATTGGGAATACCCCAATACCCCCAAAAGCGCCGATTGATATGCCCGGGTTAAGATATGGCAGACTGGCGAATATTGCGCGGTCAGTATTGGCACGGGCTTTTTGTAAAAATTTCACCAATTCATCCAGATATTCATCTGTTATCAAACCATTCTGTTTCAGTCGTTCTTCATGTGCCTTTAAATCCGGCAACGGCAAATCGGCGATGAAATCTATACTTTGTCCGGCATGTTCGGCGTTAAATACATAACCGCTGGGAACCATTGTAGCCCAACCGTCCATTGATATTGTGCCGTCCGGCAACGTGGTATAAACATCCGGACGCTGTACCTGTGCCTGCAGGCGTCCGTTAAAATTGTAGTCATGCCATATTTCTGGCTGTGGGAAGGCGTTGGTTACCCCGGCTTCCACCACTACTACATCGCAATCCAATGCGTCCAACACGTCTGTATCCGGCAGTGCCAGCATTTGACCTGTATCGTATACCCGGGGCAGGCGTGGCGCTAATCCAAGGGCATCTATCAATTTCGGATACGCAAAGCAACTTATCCCGGTGGAACGCATTCCACTCAAATCTTTCGGTAATTTATCTGTTGGCTGAAAATTTAAAGCAGCCATAACACGTTCGCGTCTTGTCATTGTAATAACCACCCCTTTTTTTAAAATTACGAATTATTAATTACGAATTACGATTTTTTTACACAGAGATTCACAGAGTAGACACTGAGAACCACGGAGAGAATAATAAGATAAATATCAATTTACACACGTGATTACAAAGAAACACAATTTATAATTTACGAAAATTCGTAATTCATAATTCGTAATTCGTAATTAATCAAACAATCCCTGCTCTTAACAGGTCTTTTAACATCAGCATGCCAACTACTATCCCTGCGTCGTTAACAACGGGCATTTCGCCAATTTGTGGGGGTCCCTGCATAATATTTAATGATTCTGCTGCTAAAAGGTCTGTGGTAAGTGTCCGTGGATGTTGTGTCATAAATTGACAGCATGGTTTATGAAGTGCTTTTTCGTCACTCAGTAATGCGCGCCGGATGTCACCATCAGTAATAAGGCCTATTAAATTACCAGCTTTATCAACTACTGCTGTTGCGCCGGCATGGGCTCGGGTGATGGCAAACAGCGCGTCTTTAAGTTCCTGATTTGGTTCAACCATTGCCAGGGTATCGCCGGTGCGCATTATATCACCTACGGTTAACAGTAATCTGCGACCCAAAGCGCCGCGTGGGTGCAATCGTGCGTAATCTTCTGTTGTAAATCTTCTTTTTAACATTACAGCAATACTAAGGGCGTCACCCATAGCAATCTGCACAGTAGTTGATGATGTCGGAGCTAAATTAAATGGGCATACTTCGCGTTCTACGCTTGTATCCAATACTATTGCCGCGGACTTTGCCAATGATGATTCGTTTTTACCGGTCAGGGCTATTATTTGTACGTCAATTCTGGCGATGGCAGGTAATATGGCATTTAATTCTTCTGTTTCACCACTATTTGATAATGCAATCAGGACATCACCGGTGGTAATCATTCCCAAATCACCATGTACACCTTCGGCAGGATGTAAAAATAATGCAGGTGTTCCGGTGCTGGCAAGAGTACCGGCTATTTTACGTGCGACGGCGCCACTTTTGCCCATACCCGTGGTTACAACCCGTCCTGTACAGGCAAGTATAATGTTAACAGCCTGAGCAAACTCTTCACCCAATTTTTCAGCGGCTACTGATATTGATAAACTTTCCTGTAATAGAATTTCTCTTCCCTTTTCTATGACACTTGCATCGGTAATTAATTTCGCTGTCACGCTATTACACCCCATCATTTTGATTTTTTTAACTTACCAACTATTTTCTGTATAACCATTTCAAACTCCTGCACTCGTAACAGTTTTAACATCACCGCGTAACTAAACATTCCGGATAAACATGCCGCTAATACCTGAACGAATATTTGGTGATGCGGAATTTTTGCATTTGCTACCAGAGCTAATTCACGACTGTATGGTATTGCCGGTGCATTCCATCCGAATTTTGTGATAACTAATCCGAATAGCGGTGTAGTTGGTGCCATTTTATATGCAACCGCATACATTATGATTGACATTACAAGTGTTGATAACAAGATTTTTAATGTTGTATTTAATATATTGCGACCATTTATGCCATTTATTTTTCGTCGCAGGATGTCTGTAAGTATTACTGTGCTTATCACGGTGGTTAATGTAGTTGCTAATGCTACACTCGCGTATTTAAGTTCAGTGCCATCCGCCATCCATTTAGCTATGAAATAACTGGCTATGACCATACTTCCGCTAACACATGCCGGTACCAGACTGTTATGCATAGCATAAAACGCGCGATTAATAATATTGGCCACCCCTAAACCCACCAGTGACCAGGCGAAGAATACCAGTACAAATGATGAGGCCTGCACGCCTTGTTCTCCAAACTTACCACCACCCCAAAGCAAATATGTAATCGGAGTTGCTAAAACAAAAAGAACGGCGGCGGATGGGATGGAAAGTAATAAAATTACCTTCAGGGATTGGGAGATGGTTTTACGGAACTCTACAAACTGTTTTAAAGCGGCCTGTTGTGCTAACATAGGGAATGCCGCAGTTGAAATAGCTATTCCAAATAATCCCAAAGGTAATAATACCAGTCGATTTGCCGCCCGGATATCAGTAACTGCCGGCAAACCGAACTTTGCCCCCATTACCAATGGCAATAACATCAGGTTTATTTGTCCCATTGCCAGACTAACAACTACAGGTAAGAAAAGCATAATTACCCGTAAAACGCCTTCGTGTTTAAGATTAATACCAAAATTAAATTTAAAACCGGTTTTAATTACTGCAGGTATCTGTATAGCAACCATAATTATTGCGGCTAATACTACGCCGAAAGATACGCCTTCTATGGCAGGGTGCAGTTTTGAACCTCCAAATAATTGCATACGGCTAAAAACTTCAATTCCCAATAATATGACAAAATTATATCCAATCCACACAATTACCGGAACGGTGAATTTTTTATTAGACTGTAATATTCCGGTAAGATGACCGGATAAAGCAGTGAATAATAGCATGAAGCACATTATGCGCATTAATTTTACGGTCAGGTCGAAATATTCCGGTTTTATTGCGTTCTCTGCACCCATCATTTTAACACCAGTTACCAGTTGAGGGGCAAAGATATAGCAGATTGATATAGCAATTATCATTGAAATTACTAAAATCTGTGCAATGCTGCTGCCGACGATATCGGCAGATTTTTTATCACCACGGGTTAAATAGTTAGAAAATATCGGGATAAATGCTGCTGCTAACGCACCACCGGCTAACAAATTGTAAAACAGGTCAGGCACGACAAAGGCAAGGTTATATGCACCACTGATATCAGTATCACCGAAGATGCGAAGTAGTTCTTTTTCTCTCACATAACCTATAACACGACTAAGTGCCATACCGCCCGATACTATGGCAGCATTTATTGCTAAGGACCGCCCAGCGCTTCTATTGTTAGCGGCATTTTCATCAGTAGAATTTTGTATTTCTTCATATTCAAATTTTTCTGTCATTATTTTTCCATAAAAAAATGCCGCGGGTTTTATACCGCGGCAAATTAACCATTTTATTTATAGTGTTTCGCGGCGCAATTCTTTCATCACGAAACATTCTATAACGTCGCCTTCAACCCAGTCTGAATACCCATCAATTCCGATACCGCATTCAAAACCGGCAGCCATTTCACGAACTTCTTCTTTAAGATGTTTCAGTGAATCAAGGTTGCTGGTATGTATAGTCTCGCCATTTCTCTTGATATGTACTTTCGCGTTTCTGCGAATCAGGCCGTTTTTGACGTAACAACCAGCGATTACGCCGACTCGTGATACTTTGAATACCATGCGAACTTCCGCGTTTCCAAGAATAGATTCTTCGAATATCGGGGTCAGCATGCCTATCATTGCTTTTTGTACATCATCCGCCAGGTCATATATTACCTGGTAAACGCGAACATCAATACTTGCTTCTTCTGCCATTATTTTCGCCTGAGGCTCAGCACGTACATGGAATCCCAGGATAATCGCGTTGGAGGCGGATGCTAACAGAACGTCGGACTCGGTAACATCACCCACACCTGCGTGGATAATATTAACTCGAATCTCCTGGTGCTCAATCTGGCTTAGAACCTGACTGATAGCTTCAATAGAACCAGCAACGTCTGCTTTGATAATAAGGTTCAGGTCTTTTACCAAACCACTGGCAACCAGACTGCTGAGGTTTTGCAACGAAACATGGGCTTGCAACCGTTCGTCCCGCGCCTTCAGGTTTCTTTCTTCCGCGATGGTTCTTGCTACTTTTTCATCAGCAACTGATATAAACAGGTCGCCTGCCACCGGCACTTCGGATAAACCGGTTATTTCTACTGGTGTTGATGGACCGGCTTCTTTCATCGGTTTGCCATGTTCATCTGCCATTGCTCTGATTTTACCTGATATCATACCAGCAACTATAGCATCGCCCACCCGTAGTGTTCCTTCCTGTACCAGGACTGTTGCCACAGGACCGCGTTGTTTATCTAATTTAGACTCAACAACTGCGCCGCGTGCTGCTTTTGTAGCGTCTGATTTTAAATCGCCCATGTCAGCAACCAGCAGAATCATCTCTAATAACTGGTCAATATTAATTTTCTTCTTGGCGGATACTTCAACAATAATTGTATCGCCACCCCATTCTTCTGATACTAATTCATGAATGGTTAACTGTTGTTTTACTGACTCAACCTGCGCACCGGGGGAGTCAATCTTATTAATAGCCACAATAATTGGTACTTTTGCCGCTTTTGCATGGTCAATAGCTTCAACTGTTTGTGGTTGAATGCCATCATCAGCAGCGACTACCAGTACCGCGATATCTGTCATATTTGCACCACGTGCACGCATTGCGGTAAATGCCGCATGGCCCGGGGTGTCAAGGAATGTTATCTTGCGGTCATTAATGGTAACCTGATACGCGCCGATATGCTGAGTAATTCCACCAAATTCGGATTCGGTAACATTTGACTTACGAATCGAGTCAAGCAGGGTTGTTTTACCATGGTCAACGTGTCCAAGGATGGTAACTACCGGCGGTCTTGTCTCACCGGCGGTTTCGTCATTGCTACTTGATGTAGCGGATAAACGCCAGTCAGCATGTTCAACAAGATCGCTTTCATACAATGCTTCAATTTCAAGTTTTTCTAAAACTTCAACAGCTAATGTAGGTTCAATCTGCTGGTTTACTGTTGCCAATGTTCCCATTGTAATCAGATGAGTAATAATTTGTGCCGGTGAAATTAGCGCGCGTTCGGCCAGTTCACCAACAGTTATATGACCGGTGATGATTATTGGTATATCACGTGTTAATTGGTCAGGATTACTCTTCGTCGCGTCTTTACTTCGTTTTTTACGTGACTTAATAGTTGTACTGGCGAAAGGAGTAGCCTGTTTCTTTTGTGCAAATGGCTTATTATCTTTCTCACCAAATACAGTACGTTTTTGTTTTTTCTTCGCAGGTACTGCTGTTTTGGCTGCACCTGGTTTGGCAAGTGCAGGATCCGGTGGGGGACCAATCGGTATAACTGGTGGGCGATTTGGACCACGGTTCTGGAAGTTTCCTCCACCCTGGTTTTGCCCTTGTCCCGGGCCCTGACCAGGACCGCCGGGTCTGTTCCTGTTATCTCCACCGCCAGGACGGAAACCACCACCCTGACCACCTGGGCCACCCTGTCCCTGCCCGCCTGGTCTGTTTCGGTTATCGCCACCACCAGCAGGCCTGTTTCTGTTATCACCACCACCATGTCCCTGGCTTGGGCCACGTTGCGGTGGTGGGGTAATATTAACCAGCACAGCAGCTTTAACAATTCCAAAATCTGCATCCGGGCTTAATCCGCCGTCATCAGTACTGATCATGAAATTGTGTTTTTTCTTTTTCTTTTCAGGTGGTTTTGTGCCGTCAGGTCGATTTTGCATCACCTTAACTACCCGTTGTTCTTTGGGTACTTCGGTTGGTTTTTCGGTTTTTTCAGCTTTTTCAACATTCTCTGCAGGAATAGCTGCTTTAACCTGTTCAACAGGTTTTACATCCTGTTTAGTATCCTGCACTGGCAATATCGGAGCAGAAATTGGAGCAGAATCAGTATTAACTGATATTTCAACTGGCGCTGTTACTTCGGAATCTTTTTGTTCAATTACTTGCGACTTAACAAATTCACGAATACGTTGCGCGACATCGTCATCAACTTGCGATGATGTTGAATGAATGTCATAATTTGCCGACTTTAATTGTTTTAACAATTTATTAGCGTCGACTTTTAGCTGCTGCGCCAGCTTAAAAAAATGTACCTTAGGCAAAAGCCTACCTCCCCAATGGGAATCAGCAAGTAGCATTAACCTGCTGAATTATTTTATTTTTCCAGAGATTAAATCTCTGATAATACTCTCAGTATTAAGCGGCAAATCTCGCCCTAATGCACGCGAGAAAACGCGTCTTTTTTTGCCAGCATCCAGGCATGATATTTCAGGACACAGGTAACACCCGCGGCCTTCGTTGCGAATCCCGTTTGTATCGACATGAAACTCACCGTCTTTACCACGCGCGATTCGTATCATTTCACTCTGTCGTTGTTTCCGCCGACACCCAACGCAGGTACGCTCCGGACTATTCGTCTTTTCCGTATTGCAGTCTACCACAGAAATGTTATTTCTTTCAATGCAACAAGCTATTTTTGCATTAAGTTTACATCAAATAGTATAAAAAAATCTACTATTCTTCTGTTTTTTCGATAATTTCGCTATTTTCTTCGTTCTCACCTATAAATTCAGGCTGGTCTACAGCATCGCTGGTTGCGATTTGCGATTCACTGCGGATATCTATCCGTTTTTTAGTTAATCGCGCGGCAAGACGAACGTTTTGACCTTCTTTGCCAATGGCTAAAGATTGCTGATTGTCCGGCACGATGATAGTAGCGCCTTGCTCATCTTCATCTATCCGCACTTCAGATATTTTCGCCGGTGATAACGCGCTTGCGATATACCTGCTTAAATCCTCAGAATATCTGACGATGTCTATCTTTTCGCCCTTTAATTCATCTACTACTGCCTGTACCCGACTTCCGCGCTGGCCAACACATGCGCCCACCGGGTCAACATTATCGTGACGTGTGGATACTGCAACTTTTGACCGGAAACCGGCTTCGCGGGCGACAGATTCTATCTTTACGACGTTTTCAGCAATTTCAGGAACTTCCAATTCAAATAATTTCAACAACAGTCCCGGATGTGAACGTGATAACAGGACATGTGGTTGTTTTGGTGAAGGTTTAACTTCAACAATATAAAACTTTAATCTTTCATTAGCGCGATATTGGTCTGTTGTCATCTGTTCGGTAACCGGTAATATTCCTTCTGTACTTCCCAGATTTACATAAATTGTACGACCTTCGCGACGTGAAATGGTTCCGGTGATTATTGAACCAACACGGTCGTGATATTCATTAAATACCTGATTTCGTTCTGCTTCGCGGATACGTTGTACCATAACCTGTTTGGCTGTTTGCGCAGCTATACGGCCAAAGGTTTCAAACTTCACTTCAATATCCAGCGCGTCTCCCAGTTGCAGGCTATCATCCAAGACCTGTGCTTCTGAGATACTCATTTGACGGTTCGCATCTTCAACAACTTCAACAACTTCTTTTCTTACATATAATGCCCAAGAATTATCATCCCAATCAATTTCAACCTGTATTTCGCCTGTTGCCCCATGATGTTTGCGGTACGCCGATATAAGAGCATCTTTAATAATCTGCTCTAATACTGGTTGCGGTATTTTTTTCTCTTTTCCTATATCACGTAATGCTTGCATAAAATCTACAATCATTTTTTTATCCTTTCGTATCTATAATACAAACGAGCGGGTGTTTTAAGTACCCACTCGTCGCAAAAAGACACTATCTTTAATTCACCTGCAAAATTATAGCATAAGCAGATAAACGGGGCAAGGGTAGTAGAAATTTTTTATTAACTGTGCAGTAATCTTTCTTTTGACTATATCAGTTCTGGTAACTACATAAAAGTTGACCATGAAAAGATTACAGAAAAAAATTCTTTGTTATAAATTTGATATATTATTTTGATTTACCGAAATATTACAGGATTTTTTTTAATAATTGAGAAAATAAGTTTAGTGTAGATTAATTTTATTATGGGAGAATAAAAAATGTCTGAATTGCCAGTATGGGATTTAACTGATTTGTATAATGGTGCTGATGATGAGAAAATGAGCACTGATATTGAAAATGTAATAGCCAGTGCTAAAAATTTTGCGGATGAATATCGCGGAAAAATTAACGGACTATCCGCTTGTGAATTAGCGATATCGATAAAGAAATATAATGATATATGTGCCAATGCCGGTTTGGTTTCATCATATTCGCACCTGTTGCATGCGGCGGATTCGCGACCGGCAGAACATGGCGCGTTATTGCAACGCGTCAGCGAAAAAATGGCGGAACTTAACCAGTTTCTTATTTTTTATACGTTGGAAATTGTTGAAATTGATGACGCGAAGTTTGACCTGATGATGCTGGATGGCGAAATGCATAAATGGCGAATGTTTTTAATACAAACCCACGCGGAGAAACCACACCGATTGACCGAACCGGAAGAGAAGATACTGTCAGAAAAATCTGTCACCGGCAGACGCGCGTTTATCCGGTTATTTGATGAAACTATCCAGTCAGCAACATATCCATTAAAAGAAGATGATACGGTAAAAGATGTCCAAATGGAAGTTTTGTTGGCACGAATGTATAATCCGGATCGCGCGTTACGCCAGGGTGCAGCGGAAGCCATTACCGCCGGATTGCAAAAAAATGAAAAATTGTATACCTATATCACCAATACATTGGTGCATGACAAGGCTGTTAATGACCGATTGGTAAAATTTCCCCGTCCGGAATCAGCACGACATCTGGATGACTGCGTTTCCACGGAAACTGTAGATGTTATGATAAACGCGGTTGCCGACCGATTTGATATTGTAGCGAGATATTATAACCTGAAACGCGAAATTTTGGGTTTGGATACTCTGTACCATTATGACCGATACGCGCCGATTGCCCAGGATACAAAGTTAGTTGAATGGGACGATGCGGTTGAATTAGTGAAATCAGCTTATAATGAGTTTTCACCAGATTTTGGCGTTATGGCTAATAAGTTCTTTGATAATAGCTGGATAGATGTCGGGCCACGTCCTGGAAAACGTGGTGGGGCATTCTGTGCCGGCATTACCCCGGACCATCACCCGTATTTGTTATTAAACTTCCAGGGGAAAAAGCGCGATGTTATGACCCTGGCGCACGAAATGGGACACGGTATCCACGACTTGCTGGCCGCTCAAAATCCTTATCTGCAATACCACCCCTCATTGGCGGCGACAGAAACCGCGTCGGTATTCGGAGAAATGATGACTTTTCGCAAATTACTGCAAACTAACGGTGATGGCCACAGCAAATTAGCGTTGCTGACCGGAAAGATAGAAGCTATTTTTGCCACCGTATTC
>CAZNLA010000116.1:0-12673 GCA_964573385.1 uncultured bacterium | reverse complement strand
GGATTAGTGTGAATATTAAGTTTGTGATATTTGGTAAAGCCCCACCCCAACCCCTACCCGCAGGAGAGGGGCTTTTTCGTTGTAGGATTTGTGGTTTGGGATTAGTGTGAATATTAAGTTTGTGATATTTGGTAAAGCCCCACCCCAACCCCTACCCGCAGGAGAGGGGCTTTTTCGTTGTAGGATTTGTGGTTTGGGATTAGTGTGAATATTAAGTTTGTGATATTTGGTAAAGCCCCACCCCAACCCCTCCCCGCAGGAGAGGGGCTTTTTTCGATGTAGGATTTGTGGTTTGTGATTAGTGTGAATATTAACTTTGTGATATCTGGTAAAGCCCCACCCCAACCCTTCCCCGTAGGAGAGGGGCTTCTTTTTCGTTGTATGTTTTATGGTTATTGGATTTGTTTGAATATTAAATAGGTGGCAATATAAATAGCCCCTCTCCCACGGGAAGGGGTTGGGGTGGGACTGTTTGGGTGAAGGCAAAATTATAATTATCAATTGAGGTGTCTTCAAAATATGAACATCAAACATTGAACGCTCAACATCCAATTTTTTAATAATTTGAAATTGAATGTTAAATGTTTCTACAAAATAATTAGCCCCTCTCCCCGGGGAGGCGTTGGGGTGGGACTGTAAGTTGAAATTTCAATATTCATTATATCAGATAAGATGTGGTATAATATATTGGTTCCTTATTAAATTCTATTGGGAGAATGATTTTATGCATATGCGTTTTACATATCTATTGGTTAGTTATTTTTTGCTATTCATCATTTTGTTAATTGGTTGCGACAATAAAAAATCCGTGGATAATGATGTTGTGCCACCTAAAGTTACTGTCCGCAGTGCTGACCTGAAGGTTGATACGCGACTGGTGAGTGCTACAAATGGTTTTGCGTTCCGCATTTACCAGAAACTGTTTGAAACTGATAATCTTAAAAACCTTTTTATTTCTCCCGCAAGCATAGAGTTTGCACTGGCGATGACATACAACGGCGCAGGTGGTACTACAAAAGATGGAATGTCGAATACCTTGGGGTTTACCGATATGACATTGAATGATGTCAACTCTGCCAATATGCAATTAATGACTTTACTGGATAATCCGGACCCAAACGTTGAACTTGCCATTGCAAATTCGCTTTGGGGTAAATCCGGAACAGAGTTCAATGCCGATTTTATGCAACGCTGTAAAACATTCTATAAGGCAAATATCAGTACTGTCGATTTCACCCTGAAACAAACTGCTGACGATATAAACTCATGGGTGAGTGAAAATACACGCGGAAAAATAGATAAATTAGTCGAATCGGCTAATATAAAAGATTCTTTATTACTGCTGATAAACGCGTTATATTTCAAGGGTGAATGGACAGATAAGTTTGACATAAATAATACAGCAAATGACCAGTTCACGCTGTCAGATGGTACCGGTAAAACTGTACCTATGATGCAAAGAACAGCAAATAACTTCGAATATTTATCAACTGACCAATTCCAGGCTATCCGATTGCCATATGGTGATAAAGATAATAAATTTGTCTACATGTATATTTTCTTGCCGAAGGACGGCACCACACTTAAGGCATTTGCGGAAGGTTTGACATTAAGCAAATGGAATAGTTGGGTAACACAATTTGGCAACCATAATGGTACATTGTATTTGCCAAGATTTAAAGCCAATTACAGTACATCATTAAAATCGACGCTTTCTGCCTTAGGGATGACAGACGCGTTTTCAACACAGGCTGATTTCTCCGGTTTGTTGCCTGCCGACACAGTAATAACCGAAAAACCATATATCAGTGATGTAATTCATAAAACAGTTTTAGATGTAAATGAAGAAGGCACAGTGGCAGCAGCAGTAACAGGTGTAATTGTCGGCACAACATCATTACCACCCCCACCATTTGAAATGAAGGTTAACCACCCATTTTTTATTACCATTGCAGACCGGCCAACCGGAGCAATCTTATTCATGGGGTCAATTGCAAATCCGGAATGACAGTTTTCGGTTATGGAATAGTTACTTTACCTTGACTCCTAACGGAGTAAAGGTAAGCTTATATAAAATAATAAATGTGTATAATGGTGAGGTTGACACATAGGGTTACTCATTAAGTCGCCACTCCGTGGTTAATTTTTTATTTGTAATAAACGATGTTACCTACCATTATCAATGTTGTGAAATCCTGACTTATTTTGTACGGATATGGTTGCTAACGGCCTACCCATATAATTTTAATCATGAGATTTAAAACCGCTACAAAGAGGATGGAAATTGAAGTTAAAGTAAGGAAATAGTGAAGAAATTATAATTGAGTAGTCTGTCGCCGAATTACGTAGGAGAAATGGGATGACTGTGAATTATTTTAATAGAAATCATACTTCAGATTTGAAGTATGATCAACAATCATCCTCATTATTATTCATAGGTCATCACATACAAACCCTTATTATCATAGCGAAGGAAATATAATACTCCATCAGAACTCACGGTTATATTCTCGAAAGAACCTTGAAATGGACTATAGGCAAAACGAAATCTCTCAATAAATTTTCCGACGTTATCATATCTATCAACAATATAATCACGGTGTATCAATGCCTGTTGTGTCACTTTAATCGGCTCTACTAACTTAATTGTTGTAATAAGAAAGTTGCCATTACGTCGGTCAGGAATAGCCCAAATTGAACTATATTTCGATAAATGCTGATAACGGGTGGCATCCACCTTTACATCAAGAGAAATAGTCTGCTTTTTTGTACCTTCTTTAGTATAGGTATTAACCGTAATCGGAGGGGAAACGCCATCAGCGAGTCCGGTGAAATCGATCTGATACTGCCACCAGAACCCACCTGATTCAAATCCAAAGTAAGGACGTACCTCTACGAATTCACCTTTATCGTTCACTATGATACCGATTTTTTTTCCGGTCTGTCCATTAGTGAGTTGTCCTGTAGCCTGCAACATAATCGTATTTTTAGGACCAATAGTTATTTCCGTACTAAATCCAGACGGAAATTTCACGCCATAGTCTTGTTCAAGACGCACTAACACATCACGTGGGATAATCTCATGAAAAGTCCGTGCCCAGACACGATGCCCGCGTGAATCGAAACGGGTTATCTCTGAAGGTCGATCTTCTGAACGCACATAAAGGTCACCCGTTGAACTCACCCAAAACGACTGTAGATTTCCAATAACTCCTTCAGTTACGGCGAGAAGTTCTCCTTTCTTGGAAAAGCGTTTGACAGAGCCGTTGACATAATCTCCCAGATAGATATCACCTTGATCATCCACTGCGAATCCTATAGGACCAAGATTATATGGATTGTTTCCTTCACCTAGGCCTCCACCAGCCCAGTTGACTCCGATTTGCTCAGAATGCTGACCATAGAGAATGCGTCCGAGTTGTCTCGGTGTTCCGGCAGAATCGCCTGCAACAACAGATATCAATAATGTTGTAATCAATATGACGTTACTACAATAGTTTCGGAATCCCATGAGAATTCCCTCCTTTATATTACTTCCTAACCTTCTACTGGTTAGGCACCAATCGCCTTTGCACATAACCATCATCCGTATAGTCCTCTTCAAGTTTACGGTTTAGTGATATTCTTGTCTGACTAAGATTAGTAGATCGGTTGGCCCAATCATAAGTAGTTGTCTTTGTATCTCCTGCAGCTTCGATGATATCTACAGTATTACCATCAAGTCTAATTACAGTGACAACGTGATGATCAGATTTATTAAGAATATCACCCACACCAAATGGATCATTATTTGGAAATGTCGTTGTTGAAACAGTGTATAATGTCTTCGTAAACTGGCGCCAGCCAGTCCAATTATATCCTGCCCATTTAGCGCCATTACTCACGAGCCCAGAGCAGTCGATTCCATAACCGGTATAACTTCCTTGTTTAACCCAATTATCGCTTGTTTTCCCCCCGAACCAGCTCCCTCCGAATTCGTATGGCGTACGTAAGTAAGCAAAAAGCCAATTCACATACATTGTCCGTTGAGCATTAGCTGTTGAATAGGAAGAGGAGCGAACACAAAGTCGTACGGCATTTTCTCCTTTTGTAGTAGTGACTGTATTACCTTTATATGATATCTCTACAGAGATGCGATTTACACCAATATCACTATCAAATTCTGATGGAAAATCACCACTCCGTTTATCATAAATACACTTATACTTCCTACCACTACCTTCCTTAAAGGAATAACAGAAGATATTATTCATAAAGAACTTAATATCCATTTCCCCTTCCCAATCCCATATGTGTGAAGGAGTTAATGTTACTGATTCATTTAATTTGGGAAACGTAGTGAATCCAGTTATCGGATTAGGACTCAAAGAACCCTCACTACCTACAATATAATAGTCTGATGGATCAATAGTAGCATCCATTCCATATATATGATATAAATTATATTGACCTTGGTAAAGAGCCTTTACAAATAAATTGTAACCAATAAATGTATCGTATGTCGGATAAGGTGCTTCTGTCCATCCTTTAGGCAAGCTATATGCAAACCATGCAGCAACAATCTTAGGGTATATAGTTCCGCCTTGAGTATCATCCGTTGCTTTTTTCGGTACTTGTGCAGCAAATATCGGCATGATGAGTATGGACAGTAAACAGATTAGCAAACAATACCGTGAGTTCCTCACAAGCAAACTATCCCGGTAGATCTTACTAACAGAATACTTAATTACTGGGAATATAAACATTATAATCCTCCCCTTGAATATAAACAATACTGTCTCCTTCACCCCATTCGATAACACTATTTGCAGTACCATTGTTATCCGTGATATCATTATTTGGATTTTGAAGAACAGCGTAGTTCGCCCACTCACTCGGTTGTACCTGTACCATCTCACCTTCAATATTCGCATAAACATCAACGATACTGAAGTGGATATCATGTCCTTGCAATGGGATTTGACCATTCTCTTGCTGTGCGATTTTGAACTCAATATCAGTCGTTATCGGAATAGTATTCTCGTGATAAGTAAAGGAAAATGTATAATATTTCCACACTTCTTGCTGTACTGTCATTTGTTCGGTTTCATCCATAAATTCCCCCTTAACGATAATATCCTCAAGATAATCACTTGAAGTGAGAGTAACTTCTGCCTCACCCTGCTTGTTGAATGGTACCGGATCCGTACTTGATAAAGAAGCAGCAATATTGACACCGGTATCACCCATAATACTAAATGTTACTCCCGAAGGATTGGGTAATATGGGTCTTAATGTGGCTTTAATAGTTTTTTGATGAGGTGCATTAGCAACACCACCAACAGCAATCGGAACTTCATCAGTTGTCGATAAGTCGATGGTATAGACAACTATCGTAACAGTGACAGTATCTCCACATTCGGCAGTCACTGTATACTCACCGGTATCTGGAAAGGTTACTTCCGTTGTTTCATCGGTACCGATAGCACCACTCGTTCCTCCCCAGACAGGCTTACTGTCCGGCCAACCCCCTGTTGAACTTGGAATGGCTTTGAAAGTTACAGTTGCGGCACTAAGGGGTATATACAGCGGATTTGGCACATCAGTGTAGGTGCCGTTATTTTCGTATTGAAGCTTGTTGACTTTTACCACCGTAATATTAACAGTGATCATATTGCCACACTCGGAAGTGACGGTAAAGGTGCCAGCGGTATTAAAGATCACAGACTTTGTTTCTCCAGTCCCTATGAATCCCGATGTGCCTCCCCAGACAGGTTTACTAGACGGCCAGATGCCTGCCGGCTTTGGAATTGCTTTAAAGGTTACTGCGGTTCCTTTGGCAACATAAAGTATTTCCGGCACGACGGTAAAATCTCCCGTGCCAATTTTATACTCCAACAAAGCAACAGCGACGACACTCGCACTATCTAAAACTGGTGTTGCCGTTCCATAACCACTCGTTAGTGACGCAGTATACGTATACGCTTTTGCAACCGCCGGCAGCGAAATACTGACAGTTGCATTTGTGTAGGTTCCAGAACGAATAAAAGGAACTGAAGCAACTGGAATTATATTTAGCCAATTATTTGGATCCGGTCCATTTATAGTAATTGTCCAAGAAGGCTTTATTTGAGTATTCGTTCCATCATCATCTATTGAAATATCTACAGTTGCAGTTACATCTCGGATTTGACCAGTGTAAGTATAAACAGAAGGATTATCATTAAAATGGAAACTTAATGATGTTGCCTTTACACTTGTAACTTGAATACTATCTGTATTTGATTCTATAGTATCAACATCAACTTTATAATCATAAATTCCTTGCTGTTTTGGAACAGGTACATCAAATGTAGTCGGTATTGAAGTTTTTGTACGATCGTAAGGAACAGTTTTTGATGCAATTATAGTACCATCTAACTTCTTTAAATTAAGATTCCAATTTTTAGTAATATTTCCGACATTTGAATAATTTATTGTTGCTGTTGCAGTAGAAGTTTGATCAATTAATGAACATGGATATATTAACTGATTAAATGACAATTGAAGACTGGATATTTCAGGTTCTATAGGTGTGTCTGAAACAAAATCTACATCTCCACAGAAAAATACTGATAAACCGTCGATATCACCATTTTCTGACAAATAGCAAGTGTTAGAATAATCAATCTCTAGTGTATACGTCTCTCCCGGTGTCCATGCACCATCTAACAACTGCAAAGATGTGCCAGTATCAGGTAAAGCCTGACCATAATTGAATCGGCATATCTTATCATCACCATATTCACCACCAGCACTTTTTATTCTTACTGTTACACCATCATCTGATAAAATAGCTACTATCAAAGAGTCATCATTGCATTTAAAACTTCCAGCAAAATATTTGTTTTCAACATCAGTACTGCCATACGCTGTCACCATTGTAATAAGTTCACCATTGCTTGTCTTCTTAAGGTCAATAGCTTTCTTTAAATTACCAAAACGAACTGTTGTATTTTTATTTGTAGTAGAAGGAAGTATGTCCGCATTTAATCCAGACTGGCTGATGATATAATCTTTTTTAAATGAACATGACGATAAAGGCATTCTATTTGTTATATCACCTAAATCTGCCATTGTTATACTATTACAAACAACTATTATTACTGCTAAAAATAACATTTTAATAAACGTCTTCATATTATTTAACCTTCTTATTTAACTTTGCATTTAAAATTGCTTTAAATGCACTTGTGCTTACTACCATACCCGAATCAGTCATAAAATTCAATTGTGACAGAGCACCAGCATAATCACCATGATTATTTAAATAATATGCATATTTAATATGGTAAGGATCTACAATATTTGGTGATTTTTGAGTTATAGAGATAACTAAATTATATGCTTTAACTATTGCTTCATCATTATCTATCGCGATAGATGCATCAAGGATTTCATTAGCTAAATACCTTTTACCTGTATCATCAGTAAAACTATCTGATGCAAGTTCTATATTAGGTTGTATCATACCTATCGCTATGCCTGCTGCCAGAGTCTTATCCTTCAAGTTAGTATTGACGCAAATTAAAGATGCATAAGCAATGAGCAAGCCTCGTTGCCCATCACCATTAACTTCACTATCCATTAACTGGTCAGCAACTGCAATATGACGGGTAAGAAGACGCAACATTGAGCGTTCATCTTTGCACGCCTGGTATTGAAGTAGACACATTTTCCCATCAATACCATTAGTTGAAATAGAAGTTCTTGACACCGTATTGCCTAATTTAGTATACAGGTAATCGAGAACCACATCAGCATCGTGGGGGAAATCTGCAGCATAAACGCATGATACACACAGCAGCATTATTGCTAATAGTAATTTTTTCATTATCATATACTCCTATTTATTCCTTGGTTGTTCTGACAGTTATTTTGTCATTTACTGTTTCATCAATTGATGAATATGCGGTTATTACCACATCTATCACGCTATCAATTTGCAGGGTCGATACAGGCGATATTTCAAGACGGAAATTATACGTTTTTCCAGGGGCAATCTTTGGCGTAGTGATACCATAAGTACCGGTAATTGCATTGGTGGTAATAACATTTTTCTCGTCCATTGTATTTACTTTCCAGCCACTTATATCGCTGGCTGCTGCCATAATAATAAATGGTACTGCGATATCGCCACAGTTTTTAACCTTAATATAATACGTGCAAATGCGTCGGGTTTTAATGAAGCCGGTTATTAATTGATCATCTGTGAATTGATTCAAACCGACTTCTGCTGTAGATTTATTTTCAGATGCATATATATCGGGTTTCGGTGGATTAATAATTAATTCCCAATCTTTGTCCCAGGGAAAATCAGGGGTAATTGAAGGAGGATTAGCAGATAATGTTGCCCATACAGTACCATTTACACGATTATTAAAGCCGGTAACAAGATCATGGAGACCGATACCTTCTTTATACATAACACAAATCTTAATGTCTGATCCAGGATTAACTCCGACACCATAACTGCAAAAGGCAATTTTAGTGCCATTAGGACTGAAAGTTGGGTCATAGTTGCAATACATGTTATTTGTCAGGCGTTTTTCTTCGCCTTTGTCATCAATTGTAAAAATGTTCGTATATTTCTCTGAACGATGAAATGCTATAAATCGACCATCAGAAGAGATATCTGGTGAGCAAGCATTTTTTACAATTAATTTAGAACTAGTAGCATCAGACTTACAACGATAAATATCAGGGAAAGTATTATATATTCCTGTAGAATATACAATATCACCGTTTGAAATAGTTTGAATAGCAGATGATTTTAAGTTTCCTTTGCGAGTAATTCCCTTGGTATTAAGATTAATCTCCATCATAACTTTATCTCCATTTTCCAATTTCATTACATATAACGACTTGCTATTCTTACTGAAGTGTGGACGGGTTAATAATGCACCAGAGAAACCATTACCAGGGTAGATATTGGTAAGACGACTCCCGTCAGAATTCATCATCATTAAAGCAGAGTTACCATAAGTCATAGCTGAAGTGAATACAATTTTCGTGCCGTCAGGACTGACGCACGGGTAACTAGCCCCCATACCGGGTTCGTTTGTGATCTGTGATAGACCACTACCATCCGGGTTAATCGCATAAATCTGCGACCGATTGTACTTGTCCAAAGTAGAGAATAAAATTTTCTCGACATACCCGCCAGCTATAACAGCCGTACCGAGTAAAAACAACCCCATTCCTGTCATCAATAGACGTTGGAAACCTATCATAGCATACTCTCCCTATTACAGTTTCAGTCATAAAACTGTTTAAGTGAAGATATAATACTATAGATATTTCAAATATACAATAGAATTTTGTAAATATTAAAATTTATTTCAAAATAATTTTAAAAGATAATAATTATTGTGATAAATTAATTTAATAAATTATTTTAATTATGTGTCACCGTAAAATAATACTCATTACAGGACTCTCACTTACTTTGACTTATACAGGGACAGGTTCAATACCGTTCAAAAGTCAAAAAATCAATGTATCCCAAGTATCCTGTTAAGCAATCGCAAGCAGGATGCTTGCGGTACATTATTCACAATTACTGACTTTTGAACGATATTGGATAAATGTGCATTAATATTTATACTAATCCTGCCTATTTGTTGTTCTATTCGACACTTGCATTATTCGTGGTATAATTAGTTCAGCCCATTTTGTTGGCGACCTCCTTTGTACCCTCCGTTTGACCCCATTTCACGGATTGTCCCCTGGTAGCCTCCACCTCTTTCGGCTTGAAGGAGAAAATATGACAACATTCCCTACTCTGACTTGTTCGTTACGAACTGGCAGCGGCAGCAACATCGCGCGTAAGTTGCGATTGCAAGGTTTATTGCCAGCGACTGTATACGGTCATGGCACCACATTATCACTGACAATGGAGCAAAAACACTTCATGAAAGTTGCATTGACCGGAAATACCGGTTCGCAAATTGTTCAGTTAAATGTTGACGGTGTTGATAGTGGCCTGGCACTGGTTAAAGCAGTACAACGCAATTTGCTTAAACATGTTCTCACGCACGTGGATTTGCAGCGCGTGTCGCTTTCAGACAGCCTGCAGATTCCAGTACCACTGATACTGGATGGAGATGCTGCCGGCGTATTAATTGGTGGAATATTAGACGTTAATATTTTTGTGTTAAATCTGCGTTGTGTTGCCAGTGCTGTACCAGAAAGCATTCATTATGACATCAGCAACCTGCAGGTTAATGAACACCTGACAGTAAGTCAGATTCCTCTTCCTGCCGGATGCGAACTGCTTGACCGTCCTGAAGACACCATCGCGGTTATTCGTCTTAAAGCTGAATAGGATAATTACGAAAAAAGGGCAGGTTTTAAACCTGCCCTCTGCATCTATCATTTAACAACTTTTTTCTCATCACTTAACAATGCTGTCGGGAAATATGTATGAAGGATAGAACGATAATTTTTACCGGCTTTTGCCCGACCGACAGCACCCCAAAGACACATCCCGATTCCATGGCCACGTCCTCTGCCTGTTAATGTAAAACCTGTTAATTTTCCGTTTTTATCTTTTTCCGGGGTGATATCAAATAGTGCTGATGGCAAACCATCATGCCCGGGTACACCACTCCCAAACAACCAGCGAATAGCCTCGGTTCGCACTATCAGACTGCTGTTATCACCTTCTATTCTGGTTATATACGCGCGTCCACCCGGACTTCTCAGCTCAACCCGAATATCAGTGACATTTTTTATTACCGCTTCCGGGTCTTTATTTATAATCGGCAGATTTGCTGCAACAAGTTTATTTACCTGTTCAATGCTAAACTTTAATTCCCATGGATAACTGTCATTGCAATATCTGGTATCACCAGTAGCATCCGATACCGGACGTAAATACGGACGGGCAAATTGAGGCCCCCAGATATACCCGGCATCATCAGACGAACCGCCGCAATAAGTTGTATAATATACATCTGCCGGCAATCCGGCATTATTTGCTAAATATATACCACTTGTCGCCTTCAACGCGTCGTCCCATTCGTGACATGGGTATTTGCCATAACTACAGGTTTGGCAGTCAATTGTCGCGCAAACATCAGCATATTCCGCGCCATGCTTCCCTAACTTCGTCAATGGATAAGTGCGTGCCAATACCGTGTGCGCGCGCAATGCCTCGCCGGGGAATTTACGTGGTGCCTCTCCCTGTGATACTAATCGGGTGTAATCTTCCAGATATATCAAACGGCAAGCGTATAAAGCGCCATTTATTATTATGGATACAGGCATTCCGCCATCAATTATGTAATCTTTGCCGGCACTGGTGAAGGTAATCATCTTCTTTCCGGTCAGCAATATCTCTCCGGATACTTTTATCACGCTAATTCCATCGCGACGTATTTTAAAGAAATTATCTATTGTTTTCTCTAAAGTATAATTATGCCCGGATGCACAGTTAAACAACAGCTTATTGTTTTTATCAGAAATTATAACCGCGTCATCACTTTTCCACCCATAAAGTTGTTGATTTCCTGATATTAACACCCGTAATGGCACTTTGCCAGTAGCAATATCCCGCCATGCCGGTTTTTGATATTCATTATAAGATGTTATCACCGGATCAGAAAAAACAGCAGTTAATGCTGAAATTATCATTATAAAAATAAATATTATTCGCATTTTTTCCCTATCTTATCTTTTTTATAAATACTTTCGCTTAAGGTCACTTCGACAGGCTCAGTGACCGGTCGCTGAGCCTGTCGAAGCGACCAATTTCATGCAGATTTCTGCTAAAAAGCGAAAGTCCTAATATACATACTTTCGCGGGTAGTGGCAGAAATAGGTTTATCATAATATGTTTACCAGATGATACCTTAAAAACGAAAGGTCTGCTATATTATAACATTTATCTGAGTAAATATTTTACCTCATAATTTTTCCTATTACACATTATGTGACAAAATATAGCATATTTTAATCAAACAGAAGCCGAAACTGATATTTATTTGCCATATTATCACTTTTTTGTAGACTAAATTGTTAGTTATTCGCTATAATGTGTCAGAGATTGTTCTGTGAGGATATGCATGATTTCACAAATGGTAGCCGGTTTATTTCCGGGACAGGGTTCGCAGTCTGTTGGCATGGGAAAAGATTTATATGAATCATCACCCATTGTTCGGGAAATTTTTGATTTAGCGGATGCGGAACTTGGGTTTTCCTTATCATCATTTTGCTTCAATGGGCCAACCGAAGAATTAAAACGCACTTCAATAGCACAGCCAGCATTGGTAACCATGAGTTACGCTTATTGGCTACTAATGAAAGGTGCCGGTTTACAATTAAATGTTGCCGGTGGGCATAGCCTGGGTGAATATTCCGCGCTTACCGCCATCGGCGCCATTGATTTTACCACCGCGGTTAAACTGGTGCGCAAACGTGGTGAGTTAATGGAATCAGCAGCAGCCAATAATCCGGGTGGTATGGCCGCGGTAATAGGCAGCGAAGATGATGTAGTGGCAGCGTTATGCGCGGAAATAGCCACTCAATACGGTCCATTGGCACCAGCAAATTATAATTCACCGGGACAGGTAGTGGTCTCAGGGGTAAATGAAGCGATAACAGAATTACGTGCGGAAGCAAAAGCACGCGCTATACGCATTATTATATTGCA
>CAZNLA010000115.1:4006-12728 GCA_964573385.1 uncultured bacterium | reverse complement strand
GTTAAAACCGGCACTGGCACCAGTGTTGCAAACTACGCCACAACATGGTACGCTTATGATCAGCAAGGCACAGTTGCACAGCGATTTGCTGACGATGGTACTTTGACAAATGTATATGCCTGCGATGCCTTCGGGAATACTTTAGCTGGTGTTACAGAAACCTATAGTTACAATGCCAAATACGGTTATTACTACGATTCCGAAACCGAATTTTATTACTGCTTACATCGCTACTACGACCCTAAAAATGGGAGATGGTTGACTGAAGACCCGATTGGATTTGAAGGTGGGTTGAATTTATATGGGTATTGCGGGAATGGACCGGTTGGGAGTGTGGATTGGAGTGGGTTGGCTTCTCTTCCTGTTTATAAATCTGATGCATTTAATTCAATAATTAGTTTTCCAAGGATAGAAGCTTCCAAGGTAAGGAAATATTATTTTGAAACATGGTGTAAAGAAGGGATAGCATTAACACCAGAACAAATTTTTATAATAGAAAATGATTTAATCTTACTTGAGAAAAATACAATTTCTTATATGAAAGTAGGTCCAATAAATACATTTTCTAATGCAGTTTCTATTGATAATTCAAATGATATAATTTATATAAAATCGCCAGTATATAAAATGATTATACCAAAAGGTAAGGCATTCTATTTTAAATGTCAAAATTTTTATCAAGTTCAGATGACATATAATGTAAGAGATTTAGAGAGAAAGAGAAAAGATATAGGTTCAATATTTAGGTATAGTACAAAAAATAGTTCTTGTCTAAATGGAGCTGAACATATTTTATTAGGACAAATAGATTATTTTAATGAAACTCAAGATCGTAGAATTGGAACTTTATTACATGAAATTTTACATTATGATACATCTGAAGACATAGAGACGTTAAATGAAATATACGTTTCAAAAGCAGAATATGATCCAGAATCAAAAGACTTAACTGAAACATATACACCCTATGGTCATGTCGATCATTGTGCTCTTTTATTTGAATATTTAATTGGTTTAACTAAAAGAAAACCTACACCAGTTCCTAATTTCTGAGGTAACAATGAAAAAATACAGAAAAATATATTTTGTTATATTTTTATTAATATTTTTATTATTAATAAAAATATTAATAGATCCTATAATAATTATGTGGGCAATTAATAATAATAAATATAAAATAATTAAAATTTATTCATTTATAGGTTATGATTTTAATAGATGCATAAATTGGGGGAAATATCCAGCTGGTACCATCCCATTGTTTTATGCAAATACACCAGCGATGTGTGGTTTATTAATTAATTCTGGATCTAATGTAAATATACAAAACTATTTGGGAACCCCTTTGATACATGCTATCAAATCAAAAAATTATGAAATATTAACAGCATTACTTAGAGGTGGTGCTAAAACAAATATATCAAATAAGATAGACGAAAAAACAGATGGTATTTATGTTGCATCAGTATACATGAATGACCCCGAAATGTTAGTAACCCTTCTATATTATTCAGATACTATTAGTGTAGAAAAAATGGTTGTTTATTTGCAGGCAATAAACAATAAAGATTATAGTTCATTTAATTATAACAAGAAAAAAACAGAAGTTGACAACAGCTTAATTAATTCAACTATGCTATTATCAACTATGATGCCAAATGATCAAAAGGAATTGATAAACTTAATGATAAAAAATAGTATGATTTCTAAAGAGAATGCTAATAAAATATTATCTAATCTTCTTGATCCTGTTCAAAATAATATTTACGTTAGATAATGTTGTCGACTTCAAAAAATCATTCGCTGTTATTGTGCTACATGATAATTAATTCGGTGCAATTCGGGAGCAGACTATTTAATAAAATATAATAAAAATTATATATATGCGCCAAGCGAAGCTTGGTGATTCTTGTCGGTGTAAGTCCGACCCGATAAAGTTTAGCCAGCAGTCCGGCACCGAACCCGCATACTTATGGTAACAGAATGTATGGAGCTGGGAGCTGGGAGATGGAAGGCCATAACGCAAGTGAAGGGATAGAGCCCCGAAATTTTAATGTATACGGGGACAGGTTATGTATTAATTGAAAAAATATTTACAGAAACTGTATATAATGAATCTAACCATACAGATTGGGTACAGATGAAAACATATTATTATCGCGAAGATGGCAGTGTGAAAGACGAATATATTTATAGTAGAAATAACGGTGGAACTGCTGTTACAGATACTACCACAGTAACGGTATCTGATATTATCATAACGACTCCAGCACCTACAACTGCAATTCCCAATCCGATCCAAACGTCGTGCATTATAACTAAAATAAGCAATACAGCAACGGCAGGCGGCAGTTATAACAAGGCACAGCGGGTAACAACGGATATTCAGGGAAATGTTTTGAAGGTAGAAACTTCAAATAATGCGGTAAATCTTGATGTTGATAATTATTCAGTTGCTAATGCCGGCAATTATAATTTTACCGTTCAGAATAGCTACACCTATTTAAATTCAAATCTGGTACAGACCGTTACTGATAAAGCATCCAGAGTTACCAGTTTTGGTTACGATACTGCTGATTTCAAACTCAATACCGTTGTTAAGAATGATATCACCGGTTTAAATAATGATGCGGCATACAATGCCAATATTAATTCTTCTAGTTTAGAGAATCATATTCAATATAACGCTGATAAAACCATATCAAATCTATTCACGCGTAATGCTGACGGTCGGTGGATAGCGGAGAATTATAGTTATGACTGGATTGGTACTGCAATTAAAAAGAAAACGGTATTTGATTTGTCGGGGATTACAGATATCAGTTCTGATGCTGTGCCTGGTGCTGTTATCAGTTATGAATTTAATGATGCTGGTGTTCAGAATAAGGTGATTTTGCCAAATGGTGAAGGAATTACCACGACATACAATATCTCCGGGCAAATGGATACGCTTGCATCATCGTATGGCAACGCCAAATATGCCTATGATGTAGACGGGAGATTAAAAGGATATTTCCGCGGTAAACCTGCTGATATTAGAATGGTGCAGACATATTTTGATTATGATATGACAGGGAAATTAACCGAACTTACTAATGTAGGCATGCCGGATGTTACTACGCCGGATATTGCCCCCGTTATATCAACTAATAGCGTTAAGTCAATCTTTAACGGATTTAATTATGATATTTGCGGACGTCTGACCAGTTATAACGCCCAGGTAGATTCATTATCAGCAACAAGTCGTCATATAACATTCACCTACGATGGCCGCGGGCAATTGACCGGAGAAAATCATGAAAAAATCAATTCGGCAACAAACGGATTATGGGCAAACATGGTCTATAACTATGATACTGCTGGCAGTGGTGTTAACTTAGCCGGCATTACCCGGACCATTGGGAATGTAACGACTCCCTCAGTATCATTAATATTTGACACTCACAATCGCGTTACTGGTAATACAAATTATGAGTTTAAAGATACCACTGGCAACCCGGTAAAATATAACGGTTGTGATATGGTGTATGATGCCGAAGATCGATTAATCAAGGTAACAAAACCGACAGCAACACCATCAATTTTACTGACCTGCGGCTATTACGCAGACGGCAAACGCGCCTGGAAACAAGCAGACGAATCAAACAGAACAACCACCAACCTATCCAACACCCGCACCTACTTCTTATATGACGGTGATCAACTACTGTGTGAGGTGAAGTATGACAGTGCCATTACTACAAATGATAAATACTATGTAACCGCTATAAACCTGTGGGGAGCCGACGGTCTTGCCGGTCGTGCTGTTAAAACCGGAACCGGAACCAGTGCTATAAATTACGCAACTACATGGTATGCTTATGACCAGCAGGGGACGGTGGCGCAACGGTATGATGCCAACGGCACGTTAGCAAATGTATACGCCTGCGACGCCTTTGGAAATACGCTGGCAGGTGTTGAAGAAGTTTATAGTTATAATGCCCAATCTGGTTATTATTATGATTCCGAAACCAATTTCTACTACTGTATGCATCGCTATTACGACCCGGCAAATGGTAGATGGCTGACAGAAGACCCGATTGGATTTGAAGGTGGAATGAATCTGTATGGGTATTGCGGGAATGGGCCGGTTGGGAGCGTGGATGAGAGTGGGTTGATTAAAGAGTATTGGTACAATAATTCTATTTGGACAAAAGATATTATAAATGGGGGCATAAGATATACTTCGAATACAGATGGATCATGGTATGATATTGGCAATAGATTATATAATAATAAAGATGAAAAATTAAATGTCAAAGTTCAAGCTTGGTCACTCCCATGGAATAAACAGGAGACTGCATATATTATTGTTGGTGATGTAAGGACAAATAGATTACAAGAAGCTGTTAACTGGGGTGTTAATAGAGATATTAATGCATATACAAAGAAATTTACTGAGTTAGGATATAAAGTTATAGTTAAAAGAGATGCATCATTTGATGATATCACATCAATTCTATCTGATTCATCACTTCAATCTATAATGTTTATTGGTCACAATGATTCTGAACGTGGAACGATATCTACATATGAAACTAACGTTTTAAATGAAACTTCTATTGTGCCAACGACCATTAGTGCTCAATTACATGGCCGTCATCTACAATATGCAGTTTGTCATGTTTGTTTTTCAAATTTACCAGAGCGTGGTACTGGCAAATATCTTAAGGATGCCCTAGTTGGAAAAATAGGAAAATGGGAAGGAACTTATGGTGGATGGTCACCAATAACTGGTGGAATTCAGCCTGGAGGTATATCACAAGTAACAGGCCAGTATTATGGATTAGGTTTTAAATTGAAATATTATAGGTTTAAAATTGCTGATTTTATAACAAGATAATTTATAAAAGCGTTTATGATTATAGGTAAAGGTGAGAACATGAATATTACAGGTAAAATTTTTAATAATAAGATAAATAATTTTGTGATATATTCAATTTTTCTGTTTATGTTAATAATTTGGCTAATTTTTCAATTTAGTATCAAATTAAATATTAACCGTGAAAAATCTGGACAATATTCATCAGAATACATGAGATTATGTCATTGTTATAATTCTTGTCAATATTTGTATTCACATGGTATTATTTATTCTTCCATGGATGAATATATGAAATCATATTATTATCCTTTTTTAGAATCTTATTCAAAAGGATGGGTAGGGAATAGCATTGGTTTTTCTATTAACGAAAATGGAAAACATGAAACAAAGGCATTTGTTACAAGAAAAGATAATACTAAATCTCCTTATTTATTCTCAAATTTTCGTAAAGGAAATAAATTGACTAATAAAGAGCTAACATTAAAAGAAATGGAATTGATAATAGCTGGTTGCAATTATAATTTGATAATTGCTCAAAATGTTAGAGAGTATTTTCTATTTAATCATATATTAGCTGTAGAAGTTTATCAAAAATATAATACGGATCAATCTCAAAATAAGATTGCTTTTACAAAGAAATCTATTCCAATATGTGATATAAAAGGGGATTTACCTGAAACAAATGATGAATTGAATATTTATTTACAATGGTTGTATACTATTATTGGTAGAAATGAATTGAAAGATTATTGGAATAATCGATTAATAATTAAAATTATTGATAAAAAATTAATTTGTATTAGTTTAGGTGAAGACGGGAAATTTAATACAAATGATGACATAACAGTATGTACTATTGTAAATATTTCAAAACCAAAGATTAACCCCTTTTAAACGTTTCGAATATACACCATTATCAGTAATAACAATCGAGGATAGTTGCCGACTTCAAAAATAATCCTATACAGGGACAGGTTATCTATTAATTGAAAAAAAAATATTTATAAAAACTATTTATAACGAATCCAACCATACAGATTGGGTACAGATGAAAACATATTATTATCGCGAAGAGGGCAGTGTGAAAGACGAATATATTTATAATAGAAATAACGGTGGAACTGATATAACTGATACCACCCATGTTGAAATATCTGACGTTATTATAGATGCGGCTGTTGCCCCGCTTACAACTCCTTCTTCGTATACATTGCTGACAAAGATAAGCAGTATATCTACTGCAAATGGCAATTATACCAAGGCAAAGCGCGGAATATATAATTTGAATGGTGGTATAATTAAATCAGAAATTTCCAATGATGCAGGTGCTCTTAACTTTAATACTTATAACCCGGCAGCAGATTATAAATTTAAAAAGCAGGAAGAAATCAAATATACTAACCAGGAAAGGATAAATGAAGTTACCGACAAAAATGATAGCAAGACTGTAATAACATACGATGCTGTCGATAGAATATCTAAGATAACTAAAACTAAGCAACCAAATACGCTGGAAAATCAGTTTATATATGGCACTAACAACAGCCTTTTAAATTCCTGCACTAACAATGCTGACGGCAAATGGATTGCAGAGAATTATAGTTATGACTGGGTTGGTAATGTCATTAACAAAAAAACGGCATTTGACCTGACATCGCCGACTGATATTACTTCGTCAACCATATCGACAGCAAATATCGGGTATGAATATGATCCGTTAGGATTCCGGAATAAGATATTATTGCCGAACGGTGAACCGATAACAACTTCTCTTAATAATTCCGGTTTGTTGAAAGGCATCAATTCTCCATATGGCAATATGCAGTATGCTTATAATAAAGACGGTAGATTAAAAGGCTATTTCCGTGGTAATGCAACTACTAATGTATTGCAGACTCATTTCAAATATAACGAAACCGATACTAATGACCTGGTTGGCAAATTTACAGAATTAACAAATGTTGCCTCGCCAACTGCAAATACGCCGGATGTGCTACAAACACAGATTACCGGAGTCAAATCAATATTCAGCGGTTTTAATTATGATGGACGTGGACGTTTATTAAGTTATAACGCCAAGGTGGACGATTTAACCACTGCCACAGAACGCGACATAACTTTTGAATACGATGGTCGTGGACAATTGAAAGGGGAAAAGCACCATTTACCTGGCGATGCAACGAATGTATTCTGGGCAAATACGGATTACAGTTATGATACCGGCACCGGCGTAAACCTGAGCAATATCACCCGAACAGCAGGTACCGGTTGCAACACTTTGCCACATACTCCCCTTGCCTTTGACGTTGACAATCGTATTACCAGTAACGGATATCAATTTGATACTACCACCGGTAATCCGTCAATCTATAATGGTAAAAATATGAGTTATGACCTTGATGACCGGTTGATAAAGGTCGATGATAATACAACTGGTACAATATTGACTTGCGGTTATTACATGGAAGGTAAACGCGCATGGAAAAAGGGTGACAGTACCGGCAACACCCGCACCTATTTCCTATATGATGGCGACCAGTTATTATGTGAAGTCAAGTATGACAGTACTATTGCAACAAATGATAAATACTATGTAACCGCCATCAACCTGTGGGGTGCCGACGGTCTTGCCGGTCGTACTGTTAAAACCGGAACCTGAACAACACCTGCAGATTACTCTACAACATGGTATGCTTATGACCAGCAAGTGACAGTGGCGCAACGGTTTTATGCTAACGGAACGTTAGCAAATGTATACGCCTGCGATGCCTTCGGCAACATACTGGCAGGCATACAAGAAACCTATTCATATAACGCCAAATCCGGCTATTACTATGATTCCGAAACCGAGTTTTATTACTGCTTACATCGTTACTACGACCCAAAAAATGGGAGATGGTTGACCGAAGACCCGATTGGATTTGAAGGCGGGATGAACCTTTATGGGTATTGCGGGAATGGGCCGGTTGGGAGTGTGGATGAAGATGGTCTTCGTCCTTCAGTATGGGAAGCTGCATTAATGGCAGAACATATTTATGGAGATAAAAATGGTGTTGTTAAAATTGGTGATACTGCTGGGCATGGATGGAACTTAATTGATGTAAAAACAGGTAGAGAAGGATTACGTATGGGATTTTATTCAAAGAAACATACAGACGGAACATATGAATATGCCGTTGTAAATAGGGGTACAGTTAATGATCATGGATTGACCCAAATGAAATCTGATTGGAAAAATAATATAGAACAACCATTTGGATTATCTGCTGACTTAAAAGAATCAATGGATAATGCTACATATTTTGTAAATCAACATCCCTATACTGAGATTACTTTTATCGGTCATTCTAAAGGTGGAGCAGAAGCTGCTGCAAATGCTATAAAAGTAAATCGGTATGCGATTGTTTTTAATCCTTCCCCATTATCTATATTATCAAATAATTTGTATGGATCTTCAACTAACTACACATGCCTTATTAACTCGTATGTTGTTGAAGGTGATGTGCTTGATAATCATTTTTGGTGGGTTGATGTACCTGGTGTTGTGAAAACTTACTTACCTGAACAATATTTAGTATCAGTTCTTACTGCAAAATTTCAACATCCTATAATAGATGCATGTACTATTTCATCACAAATCAAAAACCATGTTATGAGTGGGGTGAAAACTGCTTTGGTTCAGAAAGGAATAAGATGAGTAATTTTCTTAATAAAATTTCTATCATAATATTTAAGTATCCCATCAAGAAAATATTTAATTTGCCATTTATAAATGGTAGATTTATAAAAATTGTATTAGGTATAGTAGTAGTTGGTATTGTAACTTTAATAATAAGATTTTTTTTAAATAATGTTATT
>CAZNLA010000115.1:0-3996 GCA_964573385.1 uncultured bacterium | reverse complement strand
ATATGATGGTACTGAAGATACACCAGAATTGAGAATGAGAAATCTTCGTATATGGAAAAATACACCTGCATGGGAATTGGCACAAGCAGTTCGACACCAAAACTCTTACAAAATTAAAAAGATTTTACTTTCAACCCCAGGAATAATTAATTATCAGGAATCTCGATTTGGCTGCACATTATTAATTTGGGCGGTTGGGGTATCAAAATATAGATCTGTTGAAACTTTACTACAATGTGGTGCGAATCCTGATTTGCAAACAAAAGATGGTAGAACAGCGTTATTTGTAGCAGCAGGTCCACCGTGGACTGAGTTTGTTTCATCAAAGAGTGCAAATTATATTAAGTTATTACTAAAATATAAAGCTGACCCCAATATTTGTTTTATTGGTGGTGGTGAAGATACAATGACTTTTCCCGGAACAAGTCCCTTGATTGAATCAATTAATAATGGTATTGAAAAAACACAAGTACTTATTAATGCCGGTGCTGATATTAATCATAAAGCAAAATTTGGAATTACAGCTGCAATCCAAGCATTAAATATGCTTGGATTTGAGTCATCAACTGAACGATTGCGGTATGCTTATTATTTAATAGTTGAAAAAGAAGCAAAAATAACAGAGTCATATTCTCTAATAATTATTATGCCAGGAGATGACCCAAATCATAAATTTTATGCTGTATCACTACTAAGAAATATTAATCCAATGAATTCTGAAGAGATAAAGATGAAAAATGAGATTATAGAGGAATTTAAACGTCAAGGTGTAAAATATTAGGATATTTGCAATACAGAAGGTAATTTGGTAATTCGGGGACAGACTATTGAATATATTATATAAAAAATAATATATTAAATATATGATATAAATATCCCAGCACTTTGACAATTGAATACAGTTTAACTTTCTATCACATACACATATGACGACTATCAACGGTTGATTGATGTGCTATATACAGGGACAGTAAAGTATTCTATACCATAATTGCATTGATTCTATTTTAATATTAATTTCATAGCCCAACGCCGTGGGTGGTTTTACGATATATATTAACGCTCTGTAAGAGCAATATTCCTTTTATCCGAGGAATTGTGCCCCTACAGGGCGTAAAATCTTATCTAATATCAGACCCACAGCGATGCTGTGGGCTATGGAATTATTGTACAAATAAGATTGTATGGAGTTATGTTGAATACTATGTGGGAATGCTAACCTTAGCATTTATAAAATAGATAGTTCAACTATAAATGATGAATGTCGGGGACGATGTTAAGTACAGGAAAAACAGGTTTTGCATCAGCCAGTTTAAATATCCTGCAAACAAATTGATTTTAAGAGATAAAAGGTATAAAATGATTGTTAACTGCTTTGAGGGGGTGGTTTGAATGACTTTTAAATATGCTTTAAATACCAGCACTATTCGTGGTCAGGGGCTTAACCTGCAGGAAGAGATAAATATCGTTAAAAAAGCAGGTTATGATGGAATTGAACCGTGGATAAGTGAAATAGATTCCTGTGTTGCCAGTGGCGTTAACGTTGTTGATATTGGCAAGAAAATTGCTGATGCCGGGTTGGCAGTGCCCAACCTGATTGGTTTTTTTGAATGGTCATGCGATGACGACGCAAAACGCGCGAAGGGATTGATTGAGGCGCGTCGCAATTTTGAAATAGCGCAAAAAGTTGGCAGCAAATATCTTGCGGCACCACCATTTGGTTTGGAAGCGGATGCTGATTTGTGCGGGGTGGCAGCACGATACGCGGATTTATTGGCTATTGGCCGTGAATACGGCGTTATACCTATATTGGAGTTTTGGGGTGCAGTGAAAAACCTGAACCGCATGAGCCAGGCTTTATTTGTTGCTGCCGAATGCGGTGACCGCGACGCGGTGATATTGGCGGATGTATTCCATATGTATAAATCCGGTTCCGGGCATAATTCATTGAAATTAATTGGACCGGCATCGTTAGGATTATTGCATTTAAATGATTATCCGGGTGATATACCGTTGAATATGATTAATGACAGTGACCGGGTATACCCAGGTGACGGGGTAGCGCCATTAACGCAGATATTTGCGGATTTAAGAAATGCCAATTATAACGGAATGCTGTCGGTTGAACTTTTTAATGCGAATTATTACCGGATGGACGCATTGTACGTGGCAAAAACAGCCATTGAAAAGTCAAAAAAAGTTGCAGGAGAAAATTAAAAAATGTCATTGTTGCATATCAATTATTTTAGTCAGTCATTGCAGAAACAGACAGGAATGTATGTGGTAAAACCGGACATTGCCCCACCATACAGTGCAGTCTATTTATTGCATGGGTTATCTGATGATTATACCATTTGGCAACGCCGTACCAGTATAGAACGTTATGCCGATAAATTTGGCCTGATGATAGTAATGCTGGATGGCGCGCGGATGTTTTACACTGATACTGCCGTCGGTATTGGCAAATATGAAACTGATATTCTGGAGGCGGTGAAATTTATTGATGATACTTTTCGCACCAATCCGGTGCCGGAAGCCCGGGGAATAGAAGGATTATCAATGGGTGGATACGGCGCAATGAAAATAGGGTTGAAATACCCGGATATATTTGGTTCTGTCGTATCACATTCCGGCGCGTTGGATGTTGAACACCTTAACCGCACCCGGTTTAGCCCGGAAATTGGTGCAATATTTGGTGAAACTTTAAATGTAGGGGAAGATTGTTTTGCATTGGCAAAAATAACGAAAAAGAATAAAAAAATCCCAGCTATCAGGTTCGACTGTGGTGTAGATGATTTTTTAATTCAATCCAATCGTGATTTTAATGAATTTCTGACTAAAGAAAAGATAAAACATGAATATGAAGAGTTCCCCGGTGAACATAATTGGGATTATTGGGATCTACATGTCCAGGATGGATTGCGATTTCATCGCGCGAAGATGAAATAAAATGCCAAGCAGACGCGCCACAGACTGGACATTAGGTGATATCCGCGAACTGGTACAAAACGGTGAGCAGGAAAATCTGATGCTGGAATATAAATCATCCGGCGCGGTGGGTGATTGGTCGCCTTCAAAAAGAAATGAACTGGCAAAGGATGTTTGTGCCTTTGCTAATTCTGCCGGTGGAATAATAGTTATTGGCGTCTGCGAGGATGCGCATAAACCATCATACCTTGACGAAGGTGTTGATACCAGGATATCCAGCAAAGAGGCAATAGAATCAGCATTGCAGGCGCGTATTTCACCCCGGGTGGAAAACCTGACCATTAAAGAGATACCAAACCCCAACCTGCCATTCTTTTCGTATTTTGTTTTTGGCGTCCCCAGCAGTATGCGCGCGCCACATATGTGCAACCCGTTTTACCGTTATTACCGTCGCTATAATTTTGAATCTGTACCCATGGAACAATATGAAGTTGAGGATGTAAGACGTCGCCAGACAGAACCATCACTGATATTGAAAGCTTCACTTAACCAAGTGGGAGAAATGATAAATGGCGATAGATTACAGTACCAGTTAAGTGCGGGAATAATAAATGTGGGTAGCGCAACTGCGCGTGATGCCATGGTCAGGCTATATATCCCGCGGGAAATAGTTGGTCAGGTAACCTGGAGCCCAAACGCGACCCATGAACAAACTGTATACAATAACCGACAGATGGTACGGTTTGATGCGTATATCCGCGACCCTGCCGGGCCGATTCCGATATTTCCCAAGGATGACCAACCATATATTATTACCCGTGGTGCGTCGCGAAAAATAATGTTGCATATCCCCGCGGACGGGAGCATGGATTCAACCGAGATAATAGCGCAACTATTCGCGGAGAGTATGAGAATGCGTGAGTTTAATATGCAAATAAGTAAAATGTACAGGAATGAAATGCCAACAGAAGATATGTAACCTAACCCTAACCCAAATAAATCGGGCAAGTTTACAGTCGAGTAGAGAGCTCCATACTTTTGTTGCACCGATGGCTCTGATTACCGGAC
>CAZNLA010000114.1:0-12754 GCA_964573385.1 uncultured bacterium | reverse complement strand
ATTTATCATTGCCGGCACTGGTGTGGCATATCCTGTTAAAAATGTTTCCGGTGTGCGCCATAATAATTTAGCATCCGCTTTATTTAAGGCGATGGTATGTCCGTTATTTGCCCCCGGGGTAACAATGATTTTATTTCCATCAACACATGGTGAAAAAGAATAATTCCAACCTGGTACTTTACCTTTATAAATAGTTACCAGATCAGTCCACCAGTTCACTGTTCCGGTGGTAGCATTCATGGAAAACAGTTTACCCATTTTGCTTAAAGCAAATAAATTTTTACCATCTACGGTTGGCGTTGCCCGGGTAAAACCGTAATTATCCTGGCTGCCATCATTATATGCGTAATTCCACACCGGTTTGCCGGTAGTTGCATTAAGCGCGCGAATTATGTCGTTCTGGTCTTTGTGGTCCATTATATATAAAACATTTTTCGCCACTGCCGGTCCGCCATAACCGTTATCAGTCATATTTACTTTCCATAATATTTTCGGTTTTTTTGTGTTCCACTGTTTATTTATTCCAGTCTCTGCAGAAATCCCGGTACGATTAACGCCACGAAATTGCGGCCAGTCAGCAGCAAATAATGTTAGTGAAAAGGCACAAAGAAGTAGAAAAACAAAAATAGTTTTCAATATGGTAACCCCCGTATATTTTGCTATAAGATTTTAACATATATTCCCGGAAATATTAGCAATTAATCAGTAAAAAATACCGGCTCTTGGCTTTTTGCCACTTTGATAATCTCAGTAACTGGTTGATTACAATACCAAAAAGAGAATTTTGATACAAGTTTTAATTAAATGCGAAAGGGTGTGTTTATTTTTGAATATTGATAAAAAATATATAAAATTCCGTATAAATTTATTTTATGCTATGGCAGTAATTAATATCTTATGGTAAAATAATAAAACAAAAGCATGAGCAATTTATCATTAGATTTACCGAATACTGAAGATAACAATACCCTTGAATGCATTGAAGGCACGCTGGAAACGGTGACTTTTCACAATGAGGAGAATGGGTTTACCATTGGGCGTGTCCGCAGTGACGGGTCAATAGCCACCACTGTCCTTTGCACTTTCCTTTCTCCACCGATTGGTGAGTATGTTCAATTTTGGGGTAAGTGGGATACTCACAAACAATATGGCAAGCAATTTCGTGCTGAACGCTACATGATTCAAAAACCGACGACACCTTTGGCTATCGAAAGGTATCTGGCTAGCGGCGTTATAAAGGGTGTCGGCGCGAAGATGGCAAAGATATTAGTTCGGCAATTTGGTGAGGAAACCATTGATATTTTAGATAAGAATCCCGCCCGTTTAATGGATGTCCCCGGTATTGGCAAGAAAAAACTGCAACAGATAATAAAAGGATGGGATGAACAACGTGCTGTTCGCCATATTATGCTGTATCTGCAGGGACATGGCATAAGCGCGGCATACGCGGCAAAAATTTACCGTCAGTATGGCGATTCCGCAATTGAACAGGTTACAGAAAATCCATATCAGTTATCTTATGATATATGGGGAATAGGTTTTAAAATTTCTGACCGTATCGCCCGGCAAATTGGCATGAAAATGAATGCTAACGCCCGGGTAGAAGCAGGTGTATTTTTTGCTTTGCAACAGGCAGAAGAAAATGGAAATTGTTATTTACCAAATGAAGAACTGGTGAAAATTTCCACGGAATTATTAAAAGTAGATGACAAAAACCCGCAAATAATATTGGAAGACGCGCCATCCGCGGATGCCGTACAGGAAGCAATAACCCGGATGGTACAACGCGGATTGTTAATATTGGATAAAGACGGAAGCGATACCCCGATATACCGTAAAGTAACCTACATTTTAGAAAATACTTTGGCGGCACAATTAACCGATATGATGAAAGATACCGTCAAAGGGAACTGGTTGCCTGATGACCCGCAAAAATTTACTGATGAATTATGCGAAACCCTGGGGGTAGACCTGGCAAAAGAACAAAATCGTGCCGTTTTAGAGTCGTTGCAAAGTCGGGTATTAATATTAACCGGTGGTCCCGGTACCGGTAAAACTACCACCACCAGGGTGATATTACAGGCGTTACTGAAATGTAAACGGACAGTAGCATTGGCAAGTCCGACGGGAAGGGCAGCGAAAAGATTAGCCGAAGTTACCGGCCAGGATGCGGTAACCATTCACCGTTTGTTAGAAGTGGATAAAAACACATTTAAATTTAAACGCGGACCAGAAAACCGGTTGGAGTTTGATACATTAATTGTTGATGAAGTCAGCATGGTTGACCTTAACCTTATGTATTCACTGGTGCGCGCACTTCGTACTGATTCGCAATTGATTCTGGTTGGCGACGCGGACCAGTTGCCTTCTGTCGGTGCTGGCAATGTGTTGGGTGACTTGCTGAATAGCGGGGTAATCCCAGTGGTACGATTAACTGAAATTTTCCGACAGGCGGCAGCAAGCCATATTATCTCAAACGCGCATCGCATTAATCATGGCGAAATGCCTTATCTGTCATCAACAAAAGAATGGCAAAATTCTGATTGTTTATTTATAAATCAGGAAGAATCACAGGATGCCGCCAATAAAATTGTAGATGTCGTGGTTCGCAGTTTACCAAAGTTGGAGTATAAACGTGAAGATATTCAGGTGCTTATCCCAATGCAAAAAGGGGTGATGGGGGCACAAAATTTAAATGAAATGTTGCAGACCGCGTTAAATCCAAAGACTCCTGGTGTTAGCGAGTTTACCCGCGGACAACGTGTGTTTCGTAATGGCGACAGAATTATACAAACAAGCAATAATTATGAAAAAGAAGTATTTAACGGTGACATAGGTTATATCCGTAATATAGATTTTGAAGAAAAAGAGTTTGTGGTGGAGTTCCCGGATAAAGAGGTGGTATACGGTTTTGATGAAACAGATGACGTATCCCTTGCATATGCGCTAACAGTCCACAAATCACAGGGAAGCGAATATCCGGCAGTGGTTTTGGGTATGCATACGCAACATTATATAATGCTGCAGCGCAATTTGTTATACACCGCGTTAACCCGCGCAAAAAAAATAGCGGTTATAATTGGCAACAGACGCGCATTGCACCTGGCAGTAAACAATACCCGCAAACAGGATAGATACACCCGGTTGGCAGCACGTTTAATAGATAAATATGGAAAAGTATAAGGGTGAGTTTTTTAGTTTTCAGACGTGGTCACTTCGACAGGCTCAGTGACCTTTATAAAAAATATGACTTTTTATTGATTTGGTTGCTAACGGTCTGATAATTTGGACAAGCATGTAATTTCCATCATTAAATAAATCTGTTACGCTTTACTCCCACCGTCACTGCGGTGACACCTCCCTCAAAGAGGGAGGCTTTCCATGTCCCCCTCCTTGAGGGGGATGTCACCGCAGTGACAGGGGGAGTTTGTTTATAAGAATGCTAAATTTTAAAATCCTGACTTTTTTGTACGAATTTGGTTGATAACGGCCTAAAACCTAACCCAAAAAAAGTTGAAAAGTTTTCAGTATTTAAGAGTGATTTATGCCTTGGAAAGGCATTTTAATGAGTAACCCCAGGCGTCAGCCTGGGGAGAAATGCAACCATTTACTGCGCCTCGTAGAGGTGCTTTTATAATATCACCTCTACGAGGCGAATAATAGTTATCTGTTACTTCCCCAGGCTTGCGCCTGGGGTTAATCATTATGTCGCCACTCCGTGGCTAATATATGTAGAAATCGGTTGAAGTCGTACGAACTCGGTAGAAATCGATTGTATTTCGAGTACAAGTTAAGTGACCTATATAAAATTTAAATTAAAATTCTGACTGTATTTTCTTAGGATATTTTTGCTAACTGACTATTCTAAAACTGAAAACTGAAAACCTAACACTGAAAACTATATTGTAATCAGCGCTAAAACATTACTTATCCTTCTGCGTGTTGGCAATATTATTCTTCTTTGGTATGCACATCCTGCCGATGCTCCGCCATCCAGTGCCATTGCGTCTTTACATTTTAATTTCTGCATAATTTCTGCTAATTTATTTAATGTTACGCTGGTTTGCACTGTTACTAAAACAATTTTTTTTACATTGGTTATGCCAATAGCTATGCGATATGTTGGGCGTAGCATAAATTCGTCATGGAATCCCTGTTTTAATGGGTCACAGGTTACAACCCCGGATTTTACCAGTCTGACACCGCCCTGCAAAACACTTTCATACCCGCACCATGGATTTTTTTGTAAAGGACGGTCATCAATAATAGCAACATTGCCCGCCTTTGTAATAGTTAATGCTGACCCGACAGGTTCTTTGTTATAAATAACTTGCGCGGCATTTATAATTACATCACCGATAGGCAATCCTGTTTTAACCGTAAACAGACTTCCGGTTACGTAAGCGATTGGATTATAAAAAGACTGGAACTCACTGAATAAAGCCACTGCGCCACGTTTTTTAATCGGTACTAATGGCGTCAATTTTACATGTTTATCAGCAAGATTTGCATAAATAGTATGTACTGTTGCGCTATCGATTACCTGTTTTGAATATATTACAGATACATTGGATTGTGCATTAATTTGCAAAATGAAATATATTTGAATACCAATCAACATCCATATTTTCATAAAAAAGATTTACCTCGATTTTGTTATGGCAACAGTATGAAATTTTCCGGCAGCAATAGCGAATACATTCGCCAGTCCGGTAGGGATTGTTGATTGCCCGTAATCATTTCGGCCCCAGGCGACCACCGTACCATCATATTTAAGCGCGACTGTATGAAACGCGCCGGCAGCAATAGCCTTAACACCGACCAATCCCAACGGAATAGTGCATTGTTTGTAACTATTATCACCCCATGCAACAACAGTGCCATCTTTTTTCAATACGACAGTATGTTTTTCTCCAGCGGCAATATCGGTTACATTAACAAGTCCTGCCGGCACACTGCACTGACCGCTTCCGTTTGCCCCCCATGCTTTCACTTCACCATCATAAGTTAAAATAACGGTATGGTATCCACCGGAAACGGCAGCTTTTATGGCAGTAATGCCGCCGGGCATCACTGCTATATTGCGGGAAGCAATAAACCATGGTTGGGTGAATCTGATGTCGTTGTCGATATATTGGTAAGGAACCATGCATTGCATAAACTCATCATTACCAGTTGCCAAAATTGTGGCGTCATTATTCAACGCTACAATATGTTCACCATGCATTGATAAAGATGTGACCTGCTTTTCTTCGCATAATTCATCAAAATCTTTGATGTTATCTTTACCCCAGATAAATACTTTACCTTCGTTTGTTACCACCGCGGTATTATATGCCCCTGCAGTAACAGATACTATATTTTCGGGAATGTTATCAGGTACAACCGCCTGGCTGAAATATGGGAATTCGTCACTGTCAGAGTTGCCGGCGCCAAAGGTTATTACCGTGCCATTAGCGCGGACAACAGCAGTATGGTAATACCCCGCCGATATCGCTACCGCGTCAGTTAATGTCTGCGGAGATATTGATTGTCCGTAATTGGGATATACCCCAAAGCTGTTAGTGCCAGCACCCCATGCCACAACTTTACCTGTCTGTTGTGCCGAATAAACAAGGGTAAATGAAATGAATAACAGGCCAATTAGCAGTAAATTGGTTAAAAAAAGTTTGTTATTCATTGTTACCGGTAAAAAACTATTTACCATCCTTTTCTCCTTAAAATAGATATTTTCGGAAAGTTATATTTTTCAGTTCTTAAAGCCAAATCTCTCAATCTCCTTCTCGAAAGGAAAATTAAAGAACGCTATTCAGGGACTGACTCCGAGTGGCGAAGCCAGGAAGGTGTCTGTCCCATCGGGTTAACAAAACCTATTTTTAAATATTCAGGTTGCAAGATAGGCAAAAACCACCCCGACCTTCGGCCGCCCCTCCTTGCCAAGGAGGGGAACTTAAAATGAATGTCTTTTAATGACAGGAATAATATTTCAAATTGTTACATAACTCCCCTCCTTGGCAAGGAGGAGGTAGGGGGTGGTTGGATTGATTATATAATTTGTAGGTTTAGTAATAGCCTCTCAATTTGCAATTTACAATTTTCAATTTGCAATTTAATACCAGCCATCAACCCCGCTAATCTGGTATGTTATCCCACGGCGTATGAATCTGGCCTCTTTAACTGTCAGTAATTTGCCGGTTGTGGTGTCAAATGATAATGTTGCTGTTAAAGTACCAACAGAGTTAATCACGTTCATTATGTTTGACTTTCCCGCGCCGGTTATTGTGGTTGCTTCGGTGGTTATCGCAACTTCTTCTGGTTTTGGGTTTACAAAGTTTAAGGCGATAAACGCGGAATATTGTGTTGATAATGTTAACCACAAACTTACGGCTTCTTTTACTTCAACATCTGTTTTTGCCGGTCCCGCGATATTTTTCCAGAATTTTTCTAATGCTGTTGGGTTGGGTAAATAGGTAACTTTGCCTGTTTTATCAACAGCAAATAAATTTTGTTCACCCAGAGTTGCCGGCAAAACGCGTGGTGCCGGGTACGGACTAAAGGTTACCTTATAAAAGACGTAATCCGGAAAATACTTTGATGAGATAATAGTATTGACAATTCGTGGTTGATATTCCGGTTCAAATGGATTGCCATCAGCATCTTTCTGCTCAACCATCCAATCATTTACCAATTTTCTTGGATTAATTTTCCATTCGCGGTTGATAATGGTATCAAATAATATGTCAATTTCCATTCTCATGCGTCGCAAAACTACTTTATCCTGGGTTGCAGCATCAAAATCTGCTTCTAATACTGATAAATCCGCTGTTTTATCTTTCAGTATTAAACGGAAGGAATCAACAGTCAAATCATTGTTTTCTATCAGTTTTGTTTCTACAGTGCCCAAACTCTTTTCATCATCCGGCACAATCTCTGATAACCCCGTACGCACTGCCATGCGTTGTTCTTCAATTGTCATATCTTTTGCAAATAATACGCAAACCATGACAGCCCATATCATCAATAAAATTGATAATCGCATAACATTACACCTCATATTCAAGACTGCAACAATTATACCATTGTTTCTTTTATTATTCTATATATTTAATCTTTTAATGCACAAATTAAATAAAAAATCATTTTATAACGCTACTGTTTGCTTTGTTGCTCTTATTTTATTACGCATCCATAAAATTAATAACGCCATTACAAGCGGGCATATGGTTGATGTGGCGATACCTATATTCAGTGCTGTGTGGTCTGCCATTATCCCCACTATCCATGGCATAAATACCCCGCCTAAATTGCCCATTGCGCCTAACAGGCCAAACATAGACGCGCCACCCTGAGGAAAAATGTCGGCAGTAGTACCAAGTAAAGTCGGCCATAAACAACTTCCGGTTAAACCAACGGTGATGCTTGATAGTAACGCGAAATATGGTGATGGTGAAAAACAGGCGAGAAGAAAAAATAATACAGAAGACCAACAACAAAATAACAGCAAAGTCATCGGTTTAATTCTGTTACCCAGCATACCGGCTATCATCCGGCCAAATGTCATAGCCAGAGAAAATCCCAGTAACGCCATGCCACCTATCCATTTTGTGAAACCCAGGCTTTTTTCCGCGTATGCCGGCAACCACTGCGCCATCCCCAATTCTGTTGCACCTGCCATAAAAATAGCAAATAACGCGACAACAAAAATGCTGTTTCTCAACAATTCGCCTAACCGCATACGACCATCTTCGTGATTTACTAATGGGGGAATATGTAATAACGAAAATCCTAATGCCACTAATCCCGGTAATGGCAGCAAATATATTGCCATGTTACGCCATCCAACCCCGTATTTTAATGCAATTGAACCGACCAACACTGTTAATACCGCGCCGACGCAGTAAAATGAATGAAGCCAGTTCATTGCTTTTGCCCGGTTATCAGGTTGAAACGCGCAAACAATGGGCGAAAGTACCATATCCAGCACCCCGGCACCAAATCCCATAATGGCAACCGCGATTAATAGAAAATTATAACCCGGGGTAATCGCCATTAACCCTAACCCGACTGCTACTAATAAATTGCCAATTATCGCAAATAACTTCGCTCCATATCTGTCTGCCAATGGTCCGGTGATAAGTATGCCGGATACCAAACCGATAAAGGTAACGGCACCAATTCGTCCCAATTGCTCGTTAGTAAGGATATGCCCGGCATCCAAGGTATTGCCTAATGTGGTTAAAAATACCGGAACCAGATTAACCGCTATCGCCAACGAAACCATACCCGCGTAATTAAGAGTTAAAGCAAACCCCAAATCAGATTTCCTAATAGTCATCAAATAAACCTTTAATTTTGTTACTGTGTATAAATGTGTAAAAATAGTTACATATCTTTAAATATTTAACAAAAATGCAGTGTTGACCTGTTATGGCCATTAAATATATTGTTTGTTAATAGAAATAACTCTATTCATCAAGTAATTTCTCAACTTCAGACTTTAAAATGGGTAGGTGTAAGATAATAATATTCCAAATTGCTCTATCGTCAACTTTATCATAACCATGAATAATTCTGTTTCTCAATGAAATAATCGCTCTTTTTTCAGAGATGTTTGCAGATGGATCAACATCAACTAAATTATTCATTGCTTCACCAATTACCTCCAGGCATCTTTCTACAGCACGTTTTACAGTAATGTCTGAATTGTAACTATCAAAATTATGAATATTTTGAAGATGAAAAGATATTTCATTTGAATAGCTTAATATATCATTTAAATATTTTTTCTTCATAAAATTTTAACCTTCGTTCTATCAACTTCCATTTTAAAATATGGGTTACTAAAATTGTTTTCGGTAAGCATATCAACTGGTCGTTGCAGAAAATCTTCCAATGCGAATAGTGTTTTCCACCAGTAATTACCATATTCCAACACATCTAACTCGCTAGAAAACTCAACTATTATATCAACATCACTTTTTTCATTAAAGTTTTCAGTACATGCAGAACCAAACAAATAAGCTTGTTCAACCTTATTTGCTATCAAAATTGATATTATCTGGTTTAACTGGTCATTTATAATTTGATGTATCATCTCTCAACTTCCCATAATGCCGGAACATTTATATTATATCAAATTACCATACTTTCACAAACAGGCGGGCCGCCTGTTGTACGTAATTGTCAATTATTATTAACCATCTCCGTCAATCTTCTCCCTGCTTCGTATACCGTTTGTAAAAATGTTTTGTCATCCTCATCCGGTTTTGCTGTTACCTCTAAAGTTAACGGCTTAGCGTAGGGTGATGCGGCGATGATGGATGTCAGGCTAGGCCAGTCTACGATGCCGGTGAAGGGTGGGCGGTGTTGGTCGGACTTACCGTAATTGTCGTGGAGGTGGGTGGCGATAAGGTGTTGCTTCAGGTTATCCAGACGGTCAAGACCGTTACCACTGATATTGCCGTGGCCGGAGTCATAGCATAACCCGAGGATATTAGTGCCATATTTATTAAATAGAAATTCTATATCATCGGTGTTGTCAGATGCCATATTTTCCAGTGCCATTCGTATTCCCAGTTTTGCTGCATAGGGAATAATTTCATCAAGACTGCGATATGTTGCCTCACGAATTAAATGAGCATCGCCATTGACTGAGAAATGGGGAGGAAGGTGAACAATAACTGAATCACCTCCTAATTCTGATGTCATGTCCAGGCGGTTCTTCATTAATTCAATACCGGCTTTGCATGTGTTTTCATCAGTCGATCCCCAGTTTGCGATTTTACCGGTTGATGCGTGCAGATCCAGCATTTTTAAATTACAGCTGTTTAACTGTTTCTGAATAGCGTTTATTTCGGTGGTTGTATAGATGTAATCAGTACACCATTCCTGACACCAGTGAATATGGGTAAAACCGGCATCCGCTATTTGATACAGAAAAGGTTCTGCGCTGCCGGTCCCAATACGATAATCAGTTGAAATGGATAATTGCATATTTATCTCAATTTTACAAATGAAATTAATTAAAGATTAAAAAATTAGAAATTAAACGTATCCTGATGGGACAGACACCTTCCTGACTTCGTCACTCGGTGTCAGTCCCTTTTTTGTATTCAATTTATTCAGACAATTGCAATACTCTTGGTTACGCAGTTTTGCAATAACCTGTATAAATTTTAAATCATGAAAAATCAGGTTTTATATTTTAACAATAAAGGTTTCAATTTCAATAATTTTCAATTTTCAATTTTCAATTTTTAATTCTAAAATCTAATACCGATAATGTTCTGATTTATATGGGCCTTCTACCGGGACGCCGATGTAGTCGGCTTGTTTTTGTGTTAATGTTGATAACTTTGCGCCTAATTTATCCAGGTGCAAACGCGCGACTTCTTCATCCAGTTTTTTTGGCAACAGGTATACGCCAATCTCTTTTTCTTCATTCCATAGTGCTATTTGTGCCAGGGTTTGGTTGGTGAAACTGCTGGACATTACAAAACTGGGGTGTCCGGTGGCACATCCTAAATTAACTAATCTGCCTTCCGCTAACAGGAAGATAGAATGGCCGTCGGTATAAGTATATTTGTCTACCTGTGGTTTAATATTTGTATGCTGTATTCCCGGCCAATTCATCAACGCGTCTACCTGAATTTCGTCATCGAAATGTCCGATATTACAGACAATTGCCTGGTCTTTCATTTTCGACATATGTTCCGCAGTGATTATTTCGCAATTGCCGGTGGTGGTAACATAAATATTGCCATCGGCCAGTGCGTCTTCAATGGTAGTAACTTTATAACCCGCCATACATGCCTGCAGTGCGCAAATGGGGTCAACCTCGGTGACGATAATCTGGGCGCGATGGGCGGAAAGCGCGTCCGCGACACCCTTGCCAACATCGCCATACCCGCAAACCACGGCTACCTTGCCGGATATCATTACGTCAGTTGCGCGCTTTATTCCGTCTACCACAGATTCACGGCAACCGTAAATATTATCAAATTTACTCTTGGTAACAGAGTCATTAACGTTAAAAGCCGGGAACAATAATCCGCCTTGTTCGGCTAACTGGTACAAACGATGCACGCCGGTGGTGGTTTCTTCTGATACGCCACGACATTCGGCAACTAACCGGTGCCAAAACTGCGGGTCTTCCGCTAACCTGGCTTTAAGGCATTCGTTAACGATTTTCAATTCTTTATTATCTGTCGGTTCGTCAAGAATCGCCGCGTTATTTTCCGCAGCAAAACCGCGGTGAATAATCAGGGTGGCATCTCCTCCATCATCAACTATAAGGTTTGGTCCTTTGCCACCGGGGAATGTGAGTGCCTGCATGGTGCACCACCAGTATTCTTCCAGTGATTCACCTTTCCACGCAAATACCGGCACTCCGGAAGCGGCTATTGCGGCGGCAGCATGGTCCTGGGTAGAAAATATATTACACGATGCCCAGCGAACTTCCGCGCCAAGGGCGGACAGGGTTTCAATAAGCACCGCAGTTTGAATAGTCATGTGTAGGCTGCCTGTGATGCGTGCGCCTTTTAATGATTGTAACGGACCATATTTCTCGCGGGTTGCCATTAATCCCGGCATTTCCTGCTCAGCCACATCTATTTCTTTACGCCCAAAATCAGCCTGTGAGATATCCTGTACGCAGTAGTTATCAGTTTTATTCATTTAGTTGCTCCTAAAATATGCTATAAATTAATTTCGATAAACAATCATGTAAATCCTGCTAACAATGTGTGGAGTGCTAAACCAATGTGTTTTTCGAGTAATTACAATATTGGCCAATATGATGCTTTGTATATCGGACCTGAAGTAAACGACTTTTTATGATTTATAAATGATAAAGAAACTACGGCTTCACTTGCTTTTTTACGTGTATAATATGCATATAACTTACGCTGAAAAGGCCAATTGCATTTTATCGGGTATATACCAGGAGTACCATTGTTGTTTGAATTGGGAAATATTGCAATTCTGTTGTGTTTTCCAAAGTTAACAGCAATGATATCAACTTTTTTTATATCGACAAATGCTGCTGATACAATACCAATACCAAGAGTATCATTGGAAACTTTATCAACAATCTCTAAATCGTTATTACAATAAATTCCTTTATAATTTTGTACATGATTTTTATTATTTACTATGTTATGAACATCATCATAGTAAGATACTCCGAATCCTCCTGTGGTTGTAAAAGTAGCTGATTTTGTTGCAATTGTTTTACGTGATGCATCATTTTTATTTTGCACATACAATTGGAATTCCTTATTATTCTTGTTTTTTGTAGTAATATTGTTTGATAACTGGCAACCATCAGATTGAATAATCAATTGTAAATCACTTAAATCAATTTGTCGCCAACTATAATAAGTATCGTTAATATCAGCAGATTTCTTTTTATCAAGATTAATATTACCATTTCTAATTGCACAGTTTTTGTTAACAACTACCACCATCGCATCAATACCGATTGGTATATAACATTTTTGTCTACCTACTGAAATCGATGGTGGTGTGGCAGTTACTACACCTTCAATATAATCATCCGGACGTTTTTTTGTACTTAATGAACCATTAAATCCATCTTCCTTATAATTAAATCCTGTCATGATTTTTTTTGCAACCTCACATGCGGCTCTTAATATGGGTCTTGTTACTGCGTCACCACCAATAACAGTAAATTTTTTGCCTGAAATAGATCGGAAGAGCACACGTCTGAACTCCAGTCACATTCAGAAATCTC
>CAZNLA010000113.1:0-12833 GCA_964573385.1 uncultured bacterium | reverse complement strand
AATAAATTAGCAACACCAGGTCTGTTATCAGGATCATATGTAATACCCATAACAGAATCCATTACTGCTTTTTTAACTTTTCTTTTAATATCGTCCGGAGAATCAAGCATGGCAATGAAATTATTTTCATTTTTATCGGATTTTGACATTTTATTAGTAGGTTCCTGCAGACTCATAATTCTTGCACCGACTTTTGCAATATATGGTTCCGGAACATTGAAAACTTTACCGTATAAATTATTAATTCTTTCAGCAATGTCACGGGTTAATTCCAAATGCTGTTTTTGGTCTGCGCCTACTGGTACTAGATTTGTTTGATATAATAAAATATCCGCAGCCATTAATACCGGATAATCAAACAGGCCGACACCAATATTCTTTTCTGCTTTACCCTGTGTTTTGTCTTTAAATTGAGTCATGCGTGATAATTCGCCCATATAAGCGTGACAATTTAATAACCATGTTAATTCTGTATGGGCAGGCACATGTGACTGAATAAATACTATTGCTTTTTCCGGGTCAATTCCCGCTGCAATATATTGGGCAGCGAACGAACGGCATCTATCAGCAAATAGTTTTACGTCCTGCCTTACTGTAATGGCATGAAGATCAACAATGCAAAATAAACAATCATAATCATTCTGCAGCATTGCCCAATTTTTTATAGCACCAAGATATCCACCTATCGTTAAATGTCCCGAAGGCTGGATACCACTGAATATAACCTGTTTTTTTATATTTTCTGTCATATTACCTTAACGCTTCTGCTGCTCCAACAATATCCCCAAGTTCAGTAGTAATTGCGGCCTGACGTGACTTGTTATATTCTAATGTCAGATCAGTAATCATTTCATCAGCATTTTCAGTTGCTAATGACATTGCCGCAACCCGTGCCGCATGCTCTGACGCCACTGACGATATGACAGCAGTGAATAAAGTTGTTCTTAAATAACGCGGCAGAATTGCATCAAGAATCTGTTCGGAATTTGGTTCATATAAATAGGCCCCGGTAGGCTCATCTTCCTTGGGAGTTTCTAATGGTAATAATTGTATATTTACCGCTTTTTCACCAAAACGTGTATATACTAATTCTACGTGATCAACTTTTTCATCAATGTACAACTTTCCGATATCATCTGCTAACGCGGCAATTGTACTAAACTCCGGATGTGAACCTAACGGAGAAATAGTCGTATTAATATCATATCCATTTCGGCGCATAGAATCTGTTACTTTTCTACCCACAGTAATAATCTGAACATTTTTGCCATCATTGCCCCATTTTTTAGCGGCAATAACTGATTCTTTAATGATATTGGAATTATAACTTCCGGCTAACCCTTTATCAGCACTTATAGCAACAATTAATACATTCTTAACATCTCTGTTTTGCATTAGCGGATGATTAAAGTCACTGGCATCAAGTCTTGATACTAAACCGCGCAAAGCATCAGCATAAGGACTGGCAGCTTTTATACGTTCCTCTGCTTTTCGTAATTTTATATTCGATACCGTTTTCATAGCTTTTGTTATTTTTTGAATATTTATAACGGTACGTATTTTTCGCTGAATATCACGGGTTGACAACATATTAATTTGCCTTAAATTGAGATTTAAACTCTTTGACTGCAGTTGTAATTTGCTGCGTTAATTCATCAGAAATTGCTTTTTTCTCTATGATAGTTACAGGAACCTGTGGATATCGATTCTTTATGAATGCCTGGAACTCTTTTTCGAATCTTTTAATTGATGATACCGGAATATCATCAAGATAACCATTAGTACCAATCCATAATAACAGCACCTGATCTTCAACAGATAGTGGTTGATATTGTGGTTGCTTCAGTAATTCCAGTAATCTTTCACCCCTATTTAGCGCGTCTTTCGTTGATTGATCAAGGTCAGAAGCAAACTGTGAAAACGCCTGGAGTTCATTAAAATAAGCTAAGTCCATGCGAAGCCGACCTGCTACCTGTTTCATGGCTTTTATCTGGGCGTTACCACCAACACGGGAAACAGAAATACCGACATTAACCGCGGGACGAATACCTGCAAAGAATAAATCTGATTCCAAATATATTTGACCGTCTGTAATAGAAATTACGTTTGTAGGTATGTATGCTGATACGTCACCCAATTGAGTTTCAATAATTGGAAGCGCGGTTAAAGAACCACCTCCCAATTTATCTGACATTTTAGCTGCTCTTTCTAACAATGATGAATGCAGATAGAAAATGTCACCCGGATATGCTTCACGTCCTGGAGGACGGCGTAAAAGCAACGATATTTCACGATATGCTACAGCATGTTTTGATAAGTCATCATATACCACTAAAGCGTGCTTACCACTATCTCTGAAATATTCACCCATGGCACAACCAGAATATGGAGATAGATATTGTTCAGAAGCGGGGTCAGCTGATGTAGACGCAACAACAATAGTATATGCCATTGCACCGGCTTCTTCCAATACTTTAACAACACCTGCTACGGTAGACTGTTTTTGACCGATTGCTACATAAATGCAGGTAACGCCTTTTCCCTTTTGATTTATAATGGTATCAATACAAACAGCGGTTTTACCTGTTTGTCTATCGCCAATTACTAATTCGCGCTGACCACGACCAATCGGAATCATTGAGTCAATTGATTTAAGTCCAGTTTGCAATGGTTCTTTTACTGGTTGTCTGTCAATAACACCAGGGCCTCTACTTTCTGTAGGCCTGAATTCAGTCGCGTGGATTGGACCTTTACCATCAATTGGTCTGCCCAAAGCATCAACAACACGTCCAATTAAAACTTCGCCTACAGGAACCTGTACGATTCTACCTGTAGTGCGTACAATATCGCCTTCTTTAATTTCGCGGTCTGATCCCAACAGAATACAACCTACATTATCTTCTTCAAGATTCAGTGCGATGCCCATTACTCCACCGGGGAATTCAATTAATTCACCAGCCATTGCATCGGCAAGACCATATACTCTGGCAATACAGTCACCTACCTGAATTACCTGGCCAATACCACGTTCTTTTAACCCGCTACCATATTGTGCGAGTTCATTACGAATTATTGAACTTACTTCTTCTGGACGAATATTCATATTCTCTCTCAGTCAAGGGAAAGATGGCTATTTACATGACAGGAATTATCTTCCTGCCATTACAATCAGCATTTCATCCAATGCTGTTTTAGCACTGGCATCAATAACCTTGTCACCTAATCTGATAATAAGCCCCGCTAAAATTTCGGGGTTAATTTCTGTTTTTAACTGTATATTTGCACCGGTTCTTACTGCCAATGCATTTGCTAAACTTTTAGCTTGTTCATCGGAGATCGCTGTTGCTGAGGTAACAGTAACAGGCAATATATTGCGCATTTCATTCCAATAACTTAAATAAATCTCATGAATTAAATGTGCATCCGGGTCATGACCACGTCGTAAAAGCATCAGAAATAACAATTTCACTTCTTTACATACTGAATCCGCTAAAATTGTATCTAATAATGCCTCTTTACGGGCTAAAGGAATTTCCGGATGAGTTAAGTAATCGATTAAGTCATTAGTCGACGCAAATAAGCCGGAAACTAAAATTAATTCAGATTCCCACTTTTCTGTCTTACCTGTTTCAACCGCCAGATCAAAAATAGCTTTAGCATATCTATTGGCGATTTTCCTTTGTAGCATTAACGATTTCTCCAAATATTAATTTGTTTTGTCTGTTTTACTAATTTCAGAAATAACAGTCTCTTTAATTGCAATGCTTAATTCATGTGTCATATTACCACGTAAAGCTATTTTTGCAGCACCGACAGCAATTTCCGCCATTTCATTACGGATTTCATAACGCAGTTTTTCGTGTTCCTGCATTAATTGTTCCTGTGAACGTTGCTGTAAATCCTGAATTTCAGCTTTAACTTCAGCTATCATTCTCTCACGTGTTAATTCAACATCTTTAACTGCTTGTTCCATCTTAATACGTGACACTTCAGCAACTGCAGCTAATTGTGTTTCATACTGCTGACGAAACGCATTTGCTTTAGTACGCTCTTCTTCTGCTGCTGATAAATTACCAGCAATTGAATCAGCACGTTGTTGTAAGATATTTTCAATAGGTCGATAAAGGAACTTTATTAACACAAATATCAGAACAACAAAAGATGTAAGTTGAGCAATTAAAACCGGAATTTCTACATTTAGGCTTTTTAGAATAGTTTCCACGGCTTCCTCCCGAAATTACCGGAGACGCAAGCGGAATTAATTACCAGCAATCTTTTCTAATACAGCAGCAGTTGCCGGTAACTTACCCATTAACATGAAACCAAGAACCAAAGCATAAATGGTCAATGATTCAATAATTGCAAGACCGATAATCATGAAAGTTAAAATACGTCCACCAGCCTCTGGCTGACGCGCTAAACCTTCAAGAGCACCACGAACCGCATTTCCCTGGCCAATACCACAACCTAATGCGGCAATTGCTGTACCAAGACCGGCAGCTAACGCTAAAGCGGCGAAATAAATCATCTCTGATTTCCTCCCAATTCCCCTTCACTTCGGGGATATCTTTTTTTGTTTTTAAATAATCCGGATTATACCGGATTTCAGCTATGCATGCTGACTTTCATGATTGTCATCATGTTTTTCAGTTGCCATAGAAATATATACTGTAACAAGCAATGAAAAAACAAAAGCTTGTAATACACATGTTAATAATTGCAATGGAAGCATTAAGACGGTAATAAATGGGCCAACTCCTGGGATGCTGGTGGATAGAGCCTGAATAACCTGTTCTTCACCAAAAATATTACCATAAAGACGCATTGATAATGATATAGGCCGAATCAATTCTGATAAAATCTCTAAAGGAAATATCAGGAAAGAAAGCCATGCCACAGGACCGGCGAAATGCTTAATATATGCAAGTCCGTGGGTTTTAAATCCGTAATACTGAACCATGAAAAAGGCGAAAATCCCTAATCCTAAAGTGACAGATAAACTTGCTGTTCCTGACTTCACTAATGGTATAAGACCAGAAAGATTCATAATCGCGATATACAGGAAAAAAGTTGAAATGAATGGAGCATACTTTTTACCACGCTCACCCATCACCATTACTGGTAAACCATATAATGCTTCTACTATCATTTCCCAGATATTTTGGAACTTGCCGGGAATCATGCGCATTTTGCGGGTTCCCAATGTCGCAAGTACCACAATTAATAGAAAAGCGAACATTGAAAAGCCGTAAAATAACCATGGAGACGCATGTTCTTCAGTTGATTCATGCTGTGATGGTTTTTCTGTTGAAGTATTAGTATGCTCAGAAATATTACTTATAGGTATATTCGCCATCGGTGATGATGAAGTATTACCATCAGTTTCATGACTGTTTTGTGCTATTTTATATTCAACTCGTGTAATAGAATTATTCACTTTCTGACTTACGCCTTATATTAAACCAGATTAACGCAATAAAAATACTTACTGGTAAAATTGATACGCTGATAACAACACCTAACGGATCAACTTTCAATATAATTATCGCAATTCCTGTTCCAACCCATAGTATAAATTGTTGTCCTAAAAGACCTAACATCACAACAAAATATTTTTTTGTCAGCATTGCAGTTCTTCCGGCAGCAACAGCAGTAAAATAAAGTGCTAACGCTAATAATGTTCCACTTATCAAGCCGGATAAAATATATTTAAAAAATATTAAACCAGCTAAAACAACTATTACTGCTAAAAAAACCAATACTTTTGCTATTGCAATAATAAAGACTGGTTGGCTGGGATCCCACTTATTTTCTGTCATTGTCCCCGCCTTTAAGCGATTTTAATGCAATTCGAAAAAGATCTATAAAACCCGTTATCGTGCCAATTACTAAACCGATTATCTTACCCCATGGTGATATATGGAAATGCAAATCAAAAAGATTTCCCAACCACCATCCTGCAAGAGACATCGATACCAGCAAAAAACCGGAAACGATTAAAGCAATGCCATTAAAATCATTTTTACTTTTTTGCTTATTCATTGACTAAATGCTTCAGTACAGTAAAACTTTAGACTGTTGATAAGATATTGTCAATAGAAAAAAGTTATAAATTTAAAATACTTTACAAATATTTCAAACAGGTTACAACATTAAAATAATTTAAAGCTTTGATTGGTACTGTTCAGCATTTAATAATGCATCTGCTTCTGCCAGGTTAGACATTTCAACTTTAATCATCCAACCATCGCCATAAGGGTCTGCATTAACAACTGCCGGTTCGTCTAAAACCGCTTCATTAACTTCAATTATTTTGCCGCTAACAGGCGCGTAGATATCACTGATGGATTTCACAGACTCTGCTTGTCCGAGAGTATTTCCAGCAGCAATTTTATCACCTTCCTGCGGTAATTCAATATAAGTCAATTCGCCAAGTTGTTCTTTGGCGTGGTGGGTAATACCGATGACAGCAATATTGCCATCAATTTCTACCCATACATGTCTGTCTGTGTATTTTAAATTGTCGGGATACATACTATCCTCTCCTGTTAAATTGGGGTTATTGCCTTTTTTATTATACGAAATTTTACCTACTTCCTTCAACTAGTAAAATGGTATAAAATTAATTCATGCCTACATTAAATACAGAAAATTTTGAATCAGTAATTTTTACCCGTTCTTCGGGAAAGCCTCTTTATCTTGTTTTGCATCGTTCGCATCAGGTATCTGAAGGTGACACCTGGCAACTATTGCGTGGGTCAATAGCTCCGGGAAAGACATCGTTACAAGCCGTTTTAAATGCTTTAACGATACATACCGGACTAACCCCACATTTTGTATGGGCACCAAATTATGTACAAACTGAATATAATTTAGCTGTTGATACAATCTGTCTTTTGCCTGTATTTGCAATTGAAGTAGCACAACAACGTCCATCTTTATCTATTGAGTTCTCGGATTCAAGATGGGTTACTGCCGACCAGGCTATTGAATTATTAAGATTAACAGGACAAAGATCTGCGTTAAAAGCAATAAATGACGATATCGTCACCAATAGCGACCGCGGAAATCCATATTTGTTGAATATTAATGGATAAAGATAATAGTGGTGACGCGTCTCATTTGAAAAGAACCTTTAGCGCGTTGCAACATAGAGATTACCGACTTTATTGGGTGGGAATGTTAATATCTTTAGTAGGGACCTGGATGCAGATTCCTGCTCAAAGTTGGTTGGTACAGGAAACTGCGTCCAGAATTTACCATACAACGAATACTTCACTTTACCAGGGAATGGTAAATGCTGCCGGGTCTACACCTGTTTTTTTATTGACTTTAATCGGTGGTGTATTTGCTGACCGTTATGATAAAAGATTTATGTTGCTTATAACCCAAACAGTTGCAATGATAATGTCGATATTATTCGCTATTATTTCTGGTTGGGAAAATCTTCAGATATGGCATATTATAGCGCTTTCCGCTTTCGGTGGCATATTTTTTGCATTTGATATGCCGGTCAGACAATCTTTCGCAAAAGATCTGGTAGGTTCTGCTGATCTTATGAATGCAATATCACTTAATTCATTTATTTTTAATCTCGCGCGTATTGTCGGACCCGCATTGGCAGCACCACTGTTGGCAATCAGCACTGTTATTATTTGTGGTGTTAAAATAAACAGTATCAGTTTTATTTACATTCTTAATAGTATTAGTTTTTTAGGTGTATTAATCGCATTATGGAATATTTCTTACCGAAAAAAAATAACAACGGCTCAAACAACTGGATTCATTATTCCATTAAAAGAAGCAATTTTATATGCTTCAAAAGATAAAACAATTCGTCTTTTATTAATTTTAATGTCAATATTTTCGTTATTTGGTTTTTCAGCATTTATACCAATGCCAGCATTTGCGGTTGAGACCCTAAAGACTGGCGCCAATGGATATGCAATGTTAATGTCTACTTTCGGTATAGGTTCATTAACCGGAATTGTTTTAATAGCCTCATGCGGACATTTAATATCAAAAGGAAAGCAATTATTAATTAGTGGACTCACCTTTTCGATACCATTAATTCTTTTTATTTTTTGCAATAATTTAACATTTGCATTAATTCTTATCTTCTTTGTCGGAGCAGGATTAGTAACATCATCAGCGACAATTAATTCATTAATTCAATACCATGCGCCGGAGAGATTACGTGGCAGAATAGTAGGTTTATGGGGATTTCTTTTTGCAGGCTTATCACCAATTGGCTCAATGTATGCTGGTTATATTGGTCATCATTTTACCCCAGCAACACCTTTGCTATTGGGAGGAACTATATGTATTATCGTACTTTGCGCGATTTCATTAACATCAAAATGGTTTTGGGATATGAATTAATATAAGTTTATTTTACACGTTAAAAAAATAAACTTGATAATTAATCTCAGAACTGGCAAAATAAGAAGGCAAACAAATATATTAATGAGAAATTATGTTTAAAAACTTTTTTAATAAAATAAAAGAAACATTTCGTCGTAGTGATATCACACCAGATATGTATGATGATTTGGAAGAAGCATTGATATTGGCAGATGTTAGTGCAACTACCGCATTGATGTTGGTTAACAATTTACGTGATGAAATAAAAAAGAATAATATCAAAGATGTAGATGTTGCATATTCTTTATTACAAAATAAAGTTGCAGAAATACTTTGCTTAAATATTAAAAAATTGCCATCTCCCGCATCACCGGCAGTAATTTTGGTTGTCGGTGTAAATGGAGTAGGTAAAACGACATCAATTGCAAAACTTGCGGCATTAGTGAAGAGAAAGGGACATAGTGTAGTAATGGTAGCGGCGGATACTTTTCGTGCGGCAGCAATTGAACAATTGGAATTATGGGGCCAACGAATAGGTGTAGAGGTTATAAGGCATTAAATGGGTTCTGATCCTGCCGCAGTAGTATTTGACGCGGTACAATCAACCAAATCACGTGGCTTTGATTATGTAATTGTTGATACCGCAGGAAGATTACATAATAAACAAAACCTGATGGAAGAACTTAAAAAAATCAATCGGGTTTTACAACGTGCATTGGGTCATGAAGCAGATGAAACACTTTTAATATTAGATGCCACAACAGGGCAAAACGCGTTAATACAAGCACGGGAGTTTAGCAAAACAGTCAACCTGTCCGGTATTATGCTGACAAAGCTAGATGGGTCCGCAAAAGGTGGAAATATATTATCTATTGCTGCTGAGATTCCCATATCAATTCGTTATCTTGGCACCGGTGAAAATCAGGATGATATTAAAGATTTTAATCCGATTGAATTTGCTAAAGAATTACTGCCTGCGAAGGATGAATAAACTTGACAGATAACAGGATTACTTTGGTAACTCCCCCATCATTCCAATGTTATGACTGCAGTGGATGCGGTGATTGTTGTCGCGGCAAGTTTGCTATCAATATCTCATCAGATGATTATGAACGATTAATGAACCAGGGATGGCAGGATGAACCTGAGTATAAAAATATTGCTATTGCGGTAAAAAAAGGAAATAAATATAGACTGTCACACGATGAAAATGGACAGTGTATATTTTTAAATAAAGATGGGTTATGTAAGATTCACACAAAATTTGGTGAACCGGAAAAACCACTGCCATGCAGGTTATATCCATTTAAACTTATTCAAATGGGTAAACAAGTGCGAATTGATATCAGATATGATTGTCTGCAGGTAGCAGGTAATATCGGTAAACCAATCACAACACAAAGACAGTATCTTAATCAATTTATTGAAACATTAACTACTGAAAATAAAATCGGGATAAAACCGATATTATTTGGAAAAATTGAAGTCGAATGGGCACAATTATGCAGAATATCTGAGTCATTTGAAAGAATACTTAACTATAAAGCATTATCATTGACTGACAGAATTATAGGTTGCGTAAACATGACTTCATTGTTATACAATCCTAAAATAGCAACATTAACCGGTGGAGAATTAACTCAATTTTTACAGACTATATCAGATAAAATTATAAATTCAGCCTTAAATACAACTGTTAAAAGGATACAACCTTCTGCTATCGTCCGATTATTATTTCGTCAAATTTTAGTAATTTACCTGCGTGAGGACAGAGTTGGTAATAAGACTGAATTGACGAAAAGATTATCAACAATGCTTAAAATGGTTAATGGAACCGGAACAATACCCGAATTAAGAGAAGATTTCCCGATTGTTAATTTTCTTGATATAGAACAATCTTTTTGCCGTCCAACACCTGATAATGAAGAAATATTTACACGATATTATAGAATGCGTTTATCTGGATTGGGATTTTTTGGTGACAACTTTTATAACAGACCTTTTCTTGACGGCTTAATGGCACTTTGGCTAACATATCCTGTGATCAATTGGATATCACGTGTTTATGCTGTTGCGGATGACCTTGATGCTCCGAATAAGAAAGCTATGGTGAATGCACTAATGATAATGTCTCATCAACATGGCGCGACACCAATATTTAATCTTTTTAGTGAACGCATACGTACCAAATTTTTGTGTGAACGACCTATTTTACGTTCCCTGATAGTATGGTATGGCTACTAACATTAATAAAATGAATTGTAATGAAATTGAAAATAGAATAGAAAAATTTATCACCGCAAATCAATTGTTTACTCCTGATAGCAAGTTATTAATTGGTTTAAGTGGTGGTCCGGATTCGGTTTGCTTATTGGCAATTCTTAAAATTTTGTATCCCTCACAACAAATTATTACTGTTCATATTGATCATAGCCTTCGTCTTAATTCACCTCAGGATGCCCTATTCTCTCAGGAAATATCTTTAAAATATGGCATTTTGGAAAATATTATTATTAAAGTTGATGTTAATAGCTATGCAAAAAAACATCTGGTTTCTACTGAAGAGGCTGCACGGATATTAAGATATGAAGCATTTCATAAAATTGCAGAAGAATATAAATGCAATTATATTGTTACTGCTCATAATAAAAATGACCAGGCAGAAACAGTATTAATGCGAATAATACGCGGTACCGGTATTGATGGTCTGACAGGAATTCCAGTTAAACGCGGAAATATTATACGACCTTTAATATCTTTATCTAAAAAAGAAATACTATTTTATTTACATGAAAAGTCAATAAATTATTGTATTGACGAAACTAATGCACAAAATATTTACACCAGAAACAAGATAAGAAACCACCTTATACCTATTTTAGAAAGCTATAACACAGATATCACCAATGCGTTATGCAGATTGTCTGAATTAGCAGCAACCGATAATAATCTGTTAAAAGAAATCGCACAGTCAGAATATGAAAAATCGTGCTATCCTTTACCGGACGGAATAAAATTAAGAATAAACAAAGATCTGCATCCCGGGATATATACCCGCATATTTCGGATAGCAGTTAATAATCTGAAAGGAAATACCGAAGATTTTGATTTTAATCATCAACATCAAATCATTGAATTGTCAAATCATACCGGCGCAGATTTTCCCGGGTTCAGGGTAGAAAAACATGATGATTATTTTCATTTTATCGCTATTAACACAGAAATCTATTTTCCTGAATATCACCTTGAAATAGGTAAAGAAGTAATATTACCAGGAATAGGACTTATTTCATCTGGCGAATGTAATAATATTTCATCTGGTAATAACATTGCAACTATTGATTCAGAAGTTATAAACGGTCAAATAACAGTTCGTGGATGGAAAAATGGTGATAGTTTTCAACCATTTGGTATGACAGGACATAAAACTTTACAAGATATATTTACAGATTCACATGTAACACGTCGACTACGAAAGAAAATTCCTGTAATATGTGACAGCGAAGGTATTATCTGGTTGGCAGGATACAGAATTGCCGACAGAGTAAAGTATACTGAAAGAACAATAAAAAAAATCTATATCAGAATAGAGTGGGAGTTTAATCCATGGATCCCGTAGCTTTTAAATGTAAGGCTGTTGAATTGCTGGGTGATGAAGTTAGAATATTCAAAGCACCTGGTCGTGTTAATTTAATTGGTGAACATACCGATTACAATGATGGTTTTGTTATGCCAGCAGCAATTGACCGTGAAATGCTTATGGCCGCGGTACCAACTGGCAACCGCCAGGTTACATTGCGTTCATTAGATTTTAATGCTGTATCTACCTTTTCATTAGATGAAATCGGTTATGACGCGGCAAATAGTTGGAGCAACTATTTACGTGGAGTTTGCTTTATTTTAGAACAGGCAGGATATTATTTGCGTGGTGCAGATATTATTTTCAGTGGCGACGTTCCTCGTGGTTCCGGACTTAGTTCTTCGGCAGCACTTGAAGTTGCAACAGCAACTGCTTTTTTGACACTTGCAGAGTATGATATTCCCGGTGAAGATATCGCGAAATTATGTCAGAAAGCTGAGAATGAATTTGTTGGTACTAAATGCGGTATTATGGATCAATTTATAAGTGCCTTAGGACAGGCCGGTAAAGCATTAATGATTGATTGTCGCTCTTTAGACTATTTGCCTGTTAACATACCTGATGGCATTAAAATTATTATTGGTGATACCGGGGTTCGACGGAAACTGGTCACATCAGAATATAATAAACGTCGGGAGGAATGTGAGAAAGGGGTAGAAATATTAAAAACCGTAATCCCCGATATTATAGCCCTGCGGGATGTTACCCCTGAACAATTAGAAGAAAATAAAGAATTATTGGAAGATTTAACATATCGCAGGTGCAAACATGTAGTTACAGAAGATGCACGCGTATTGGACGCTATAAAATATATGGAAGTCGGTGACGC
>CAZNLA010000112.1:0-12841 GCA_964573385.1 uncultured bacterium | reverse complement strand
TTCATTACAAACAAGACCGAATAAAAGGTCATCTACTAATTTGTTTCTGTAGCCTGTTAGTAATGAAAGAAGCCGAGAAATTGTTAAGGCCGATAGGAATATCCTTAATAAAAGCCATTGAAGTTCTCGGAAAGGTTGGTCAAGGTAACATGGTACTCGGGAATGTAACGATGCCTATCGAGTCAGAATTAAGTACGGACGCTGAGGCTATTATGAAAGAAATTTTAGGGCACTGAAATGCGGAAGTCAGGAGCGAAAGCCCTGTTTATATAAAAAAATAAAACTGGTGAGTCTGAATGATTAATAGGCTTGTCCGCAAAATCTACTCACTCATTATTTGCGAACAAGTCTAATCTTCTTTTTTTCATAAGAGTAAACTTTTCACTACGAAAAATCTGTTCGAATTGACGGTGTATATTGCGATGATTATAATGAAAGCATGACTGACAAAGTTTTATCAAAAAAAGTTGTTACCCAGCAGGATATAGCTAAGCGATGCGGTGTTACACGCACGACAGTATCGTTATCCCTATTGGATGACCCACAGATTCCAATTGCAACTCGAAAGCGAATTCATATTGTTGCTGAAGAAATGGGTTACAATTCCGCTATGCAGCATTCAGCCCGTCGCCTCATTCGTCGCAGATATGGAACTCAATTTGTGAATCATGCCATTGGTGTATTGTTGCCTATTCATTATCACCATTCAAACTACTTTAATGCTATTCTACAGGGGATACAGGATGTGCTGGAAGAAGCCGGTTATGCCCTGGTAATATCATACGCGCCAACCGCCACAATTTTATTATCCCTACCGCCTATTTTTACCAGCGGTGAACTTGACGCGTTACTGGTATTTTCCGGCGAACAATATTTTTTACCATTGTTAACTAAATATAGAAAAGCCAATATTCTGAGTGATTGTTCAGTTATCAGCTTAATCACATCAATTACCGGTTGCTCACGCGTACATACAGATGATGAACAAGGCGCGTATCTGGCAACCCGCCACCTGTTGGAACTGGGACATCGCCATTTTTTGCATAGTTTCAATCCTGATTTAAGTGACATGATTGCTGACCGCAACAAAGGCATTCACCGCGCGGTACAGGAATGGGGATTAAGTTCAAATGAACATGTATGGTATAGCGGATGGACGCAAATGCCCCGTTCTCCCGGGACCCACCTTTTGATTCCTGATTTTGCTTATCCAGAAACTATAGACAAATCAGACCTTGCAGCATATATGCAATATCAGCAATTTCTTGAAGACCATCCGCAGATAACTGCTATTTTTGGTTTAAATGACGCTGACGCACGACGGATAGCATATCAATTGCAACACATGGGACGACGCATACCTGAAGACTACAGCCTGGTCGGATTCGATGATGTCGACATTTTATCAGACGACCGCGGACAAAACTTTCTCACTTCAGTATATCTGCCTCTAATAGAAGTTGGCCGCAAGGCTGCTCAACTGGCGTTGCACCAAATAAACTCTCAGGTACAAACAATAGAAGATATCATATTACCAACATCATTAAGCGTAAGAGGCACCACCGGTTCGGCCAGAAATTAGGACTAGCCGGAGAATCAGACAATCACCAGATATACAAACTTGCGTCCCGGTCTGGTTGGATTCTGCATCTCACACCAACGGACTTTACGTTCTTCAATCGATTTCATTTTTATATTCTCCCGCGTTAACCGAATTTGGGAACCGCATCTAAGAACCGGCCTTCCTTCAGGCGTGCCAGTTCCGCCTGCATCCATTCAATCTTCGAGCTAAACGGATCTGCCGGGTTAAGAGGGATCCACGGTACACAGCCTTGAAGAAATACCTCCAACCGGATATTGCTGTTGTCCAGCAGGCGACGGTCAGTCAACCATAGTTCGCGAAAATCGCGGGTATCAGCCAGTTCTTCCTCAAATAAGGGGATGAGCCGGCGGCACTCATCGGCTGCGCTTAGTTCTCCCCTTCCGCGAGCCAGTCGATTATCGCTCATGGTAATGAAACGTAAGACGCTGCGGGTACACAGCATATGAGCGCGAACAACTTTCTTTTCCCAGGGTAAAACATTCCGCGCCCATTCATCTCGACCGTGCAACCCGGCAAAAGCGGCATCGGCTTCTGTCCAAGCCTTTGCGCAGGCTGTATACATCTCCAACAGTGTCGGAATTGCGCCGGGAGTCATGAAGTTGGCCGGTGTAAAGAACCATACCCGATGCCCCTGGTCAAGACCGCTGATGGCACCCGGGTCAAATGGCATACCGATGCACACCTCGATGGTGCTGCGTCCTGATAAATTAGCGACATCCGGCGCGTTAAATGCTACCGGTCGGCAAGCCAGTGCCGTTTCCGCCAGCGCATATGCCCGGGTCGCCGCGGCCAGTTCCCCGACAGGATATAACCGCGTCAGGGTATTTGCTGCGAGTTTACCGGGCGTATTTACGATTCCCGATTGAAAGTCGCGGATAATCTCGGTGTTAATACCGGGATAAACACCACCGCAATCGTAATCGAACCAGCCTGCCGCGCCAAGTGAGTGCAGATCGCAAAGCCGTTCTGCCACACGGTTAGGTGCTGGTGTGTATGGCAACCAGAAATATTCAAGCGAATGTCCCCACGGCGCAACATCAAGTACATCCCAGCCTTTCGCCTTCGCCACTGCCTGTTCATTGCGAAAGATATCAGAAACCCCGGTTAAACCCAGTGACAGATCCTGATTCAATCCCAATTCGCGTCCCTGCCAATACTGTTTTAACCCCCAGGTTGATCGACTCATGACAAGAGTCTGCCGACCTTTAAGCATATTCTCCAAAGCCGTGAGTTCTTCCGGCTGCCACCACCATGTATAAGGAATATATTCAAAATCAGGCCGGTGCAGTCCGGCGCGGTCAATGGCACTGATCAGGCTGGTAAAGACACGACGGGTCAGTTCAGCCCGCGGTGTTCCCTGACAGCGTGGACAACTGTCGTTGCAGAGACATGCGTCATTGTCGTGCGTACCCATCTTGAGACCGTCGATTCCAGGCACCTGCCGAAAAGCCTCAATCGCCATTTCTTCAAACGCGGTCACCGCTTCTGGTACGCTCAGACACCATGAGATATGATTCCCCGGCGGACGGTCCCAACCGCCATGCCCACGCCATTCCGTCGGAAACAACCCCCACGCTTCAGCGGGAATACGTGGTTCCCACAATGCCAGGTAAATCCGCATTTCCCGCTCATGGGCAAGTTCGCAGGCCCGACCAATCCAATCAGTCAGGCGGTTTCGCTGGTAACCCCATGCCAAATCATAAAGTGAAATCAAACGATACAAAGTGGCGAACTGCGAGGCGTTGCCCGAACGCACCGGCTTGAATGGATCGTTCTCCAGATAGACCCCGGTGTAGCCGATATCTTTCAGCCAGTCAAACCAGGCTGGCGAAAGGATATCCGGTCGGCATTCCGGAATGAAAGCCACAGTATGACTAAAAGGTTGTTTGGCACTGATATCGGCCGATTGATTCAATATTTTGCTGCTTATCTTACTCATCTATAAAATTCCTTCAAACAAATTCTTCTGGTTTAGGCCCAATGTGGTCACTGGTTCACTGCCGGTTGTGTACCATTGCCAATCATAGCGGAAATACAAAAAACTTAGTTTGTAATTATATACGTTCTTTTACTTACCTAATCGACATATTCCTTCAATATTGATGGTTTATTTTGCCAGCTTTACCGGATACAATCAGGTTACCGGGATAGTTTCCCTTACATCTGGCATGGTACCGCGTGGAGTTACCCACATCACGATGAATGTCGTGGTTTACTGATTGGTGGTTCCTCCCATATTGCAAGGTTGCTGATTTAATTCGTTATCGGCAACCTTGCTTAGTGAGAATAATATTTCAGGGACGTAGCGACAGGATGCGTATTTCTTCCTGTCCATAATAACTGCCATCACCTCAGTTGCTGTTTATCGTCATTCGCACATATCGCGCCGAGGTGACATTGTCGAATTAAAATACAGCCACTTCCGTGACGCGGGCATAGCTATCATTAGCCGCTGTGATATACAGACGCAACTGCGTGGTACGCACCGGGGCGAATTTGTGACGGGCTACCTTGCTGGTATTTCCGGTGACGACAAGAGCATCGACCCAGTTGCCGTTTAGTTGGTACTGTATTTTGTAATCAACGAGACGCTCACCAGCGGCTCCGGCGCCACCCATGATGAGTGCAGCACCAACAATCTTCTCGGACGGCCAGGTAAGGGTGACAATGGCGGGTGAACTGGTAGAGACGGGATTAGTAAAGATTTGCGATGCAAACTCTTCGTCATTCAACGCGGTCGTGGTGCTACCCCAGGCATTCACAGTGGCGGTGCGGGCGAGGTTGCCAGTTAAATCATCAAATACCCACAGTTCATGCGGTCGCATTTGACCACCCGAAATATTCGATGAGTCTGTGACTTTAATGCGTACGCCTGACCGGGTGTAAATACCCTCGATGTTGACATTGTATGGACCGCCGGAAGTTTGCGCCGTGAGTGCCTTTATGGTTTCCCAATCACTATCGGTCGCACCGTTGGGACTCGTGACACCTGTTTTAGCGACCTGAATGTCATATCCATTTACCACCCATCCGGGACATTGATGATAAATGATCTTACCGAAAGATTTAGCTGTCGGCCAGGTGATAGCTGTCCATGCTCCACAGTCGAGTTGATTACTGGGATCCTCGTCATTAAGTCTGCCCAGTGAACCAGCTGTGAGATTCGTGGCTGTGACCGTGGCGGATGGCGCTAAATTAATTGGTGCAACCGGATTCTTTGTCAGTAACAGGCTTCTTACATCAACATGCCCGTCTAAAAAACTTGCGACAACCCTTCCGCTATGGCGGTAGGCAACCGCGCCGCTACTCTCGCCATCCGCAGTGACATAAACGGCAGCAACATCATTCATCCCGTCCGGGTCTTTGACGTCACCGATGGACTTGTCGGCGCATATTTTTGTATTGTAAAGATACCCTACGATCAAGCTTTTTCCTGCGGTCGGGCAAATCAATACACCGGGATCAACTTTAATATCGCTCCAGATAGTGGATGAACCTGGCAGTATCTCTTCGTGGTCCTGTGCATACATTTGCACAGCTGCCACCAATTGCCGCTGATTGCTGCTGCACGTCGTCTGCCGTGCCTTCTCACGCGCCCGGGCAAAGACAGGAAAGAGAATAGCAGCGAGGATGGCAATTATGGCAATCACGACCAGCAATTCGATTAGGGTGAAACCTTTTTGACTGGTTTTCATCTTTTTCTCCTTTTGTTTATAGGCTTAATTTTATGATTTAGATTCATAAATACGCCTGCATTAATCATTAGTACTACGTACAATCATACCAATTATTTTCTGTTTGTCAATAGATATATTGTACTTATCAGCATTTAAAAAGTTATGAAATTTTCCATTGCATTATAAATGATCATTTAAAAATATATTATATAAAAACAAAAAGTTGATTGTAATGTATTTATTGATAACAAAAAAGGCACATCTAAAGAAATCAGACGTGCCCATTATATAAATTATTACCTCTTATATGTTATTGCGTTATCTTGAAATTCGACCAGGCACAAGTACCCCAGTTAATATAAAAGCCCCCATAACTTACTGGACTGCCAGTAACAAGAGTGTTTTGGATTGCCCACGTCCATGGAGAAACAACACTAACTGGTCTGAAGTTAACATAATATACACTGCCATAGCGGGTAATTGTAGCATGATTCACTTTACCAGTAGTAGCAGCATTTGCTCCTATAAATGTACGTGGATTCCAAGGTTAGCATATGTAATAGCAGAACCACCTTTCCATAAAGTGACTATTCATTTTTACGCTTCTCATGCAAATTAATTTTTAAAAAGATAAGATGTGTAGAATACTATTGGTGAGTTCCTTCCATATTGCAAGGTTGCTGATTAATTCATTATCGGCAACCTTGCTGAGTGAGAATAATATTTCAAGGACGTAGCGACATGAAGCGAATTTCTTCCAGTCCATAAAAACTGCCATCACCCCAATTGCTGTTTATCGTCATACGCACATATCGTGCCGAGGTGACATTTTCGAAATAATGATCTTCACCCTGGTAGCTCGTTTGGCCACTGGCCTGGCCGCAGGTATTGGGCTTTATTGCGACCGATGTCCAAGTGCTGTTATCATTCGACACCGTGATACTCACGCTTTTCACGCCTCGGTTAGCGTAGACACCTTCGTTCGCATTCCACAAATGGAATCCTGCCAGGTTGTAGCTGCTTCCCATATCAAACGTAATCTGGTTTCCTTGATTAATCCAGAGCAAGCACTGCCAATTGTCTCCCCCGCCCGGACACGCAGGCCATTGCGTGGGCATTGTATCGCCGGTACTCAATGGGAACGATAACCCGGTGCCGTTTATGCAAAATAACGCACCGCGATTCCCGTAAGCTGGTGTGGACGTAGCACTGGTGGGTTTTACAATCAAGCAGTCGGGTGCTATGCGTTCAACCCCTATAAAACGGACTTCAGACATCCCCCACATATCCGTGGTGGAGCCATTCATGTTGTTAGCGATTGTAAAGCGAACAAAACCGCCTGTGCTGGCGGGCCAAGTCACCGTCTGACCGGTATAGGAACTCTGTCCTGAAGCTTGCTGAAAAGTGGTGCTGAGGACATCATTATACGTAATTCCATCCTCAGACATACTGATGGTGACATCTTTTGCCCCTCGATATGTGTAACCAGATTTGTTATAGTTCCAGACATGGCAACCGGTAATAGTATAAGCACCGCCCAGGTCAAAAACAAGAGGTGTACTGGAAGTAGAGGACACTAACCAGGCATCATTGTCCGGTGTTATTCCATGCGACGGCCATTTATTAGTGGGTGGTTCAACATTCGGTGTTATCGATGCTGAAAGCCCCGACCCGTCAATAATATGACGGGTGATGCGCCCATTCCAGGCATTCCCAGTTACGGTATTAGGTGCCACCAAAATGGGTGGTGGGGAACTAACAGTAGCGACATGACCATCCACATAACTCAAAATGCATTTATTAGAGTGGCGGTAATCATACGAAAATGCTAAGCCGTCCGCGGTCATCCAGGTCAATTCAGGAGCGAGAATTTCCCCCAGCGCCTTCCCTCCACATTTATATCCGTACAGATAGGGATCCATATTACTTTTTCCAGCGGTGGGACAGACGCGTATTTGCGGATCAATATTAATATTTTTCCACACAGAAGACACTTCCGGCAACATCTCTTCATGATCTTGCGCATACATCAATACGGATGTGACAATTTGCCGTTGATTACTCATACACGTCGTCTGTCGTGCCTTCTCGCGCGCCCGGGCAAAGACTGGGAACAGAATAGCGGCGAGGATGGCAATAATGGCTATAACGACCAGCAATTCGATGAGAGTGAAACCTTTTTGATTGGTTTTCATCGTTATTCTCCTTTTGTTTATAGGCATAATTTTATGATTTGGATTCATAATTGCGCCTGCATTAAACATTGGTACTACGTACTATCTTACCATTTATTTTTTACTTGTCAATAGGTAGATTGTACGTAACAGCATAAAATGATAAAATATTTATAGAGGGATTTTTCATGGATAATGAGCGAATAGTAACACAAAGCGATATCGCAAAGTATTGCGGAGTTAGCCAGCGCGCTGTTTCGCAAGCATTGCTTAATAAAGGACGCATTAGCGATGCAACCCGCCAGCGTATTTTAGCTGCTGCCGATGAATTAGGTTATGACTTATCCATGCAGAAAACCGCCCGACGCCTGCGACAAAACCGGCCTGGCCACAGGTTTATCAATAACCAGGTTGCCGTTATTTTTCCCACCTCATTTCAACAGTCTATTTATTATGGCAGACTGCTTCAGGGAATAACTAATGTACTTGAACAGGAACCTTTTTCACTGGTTATTGAGCAATATACCTGCGACCCGGATTTCAATTTTTCACCATGTTTTGCCAGTGGAGATATTGATGGTATAATTATTTACGAACCGATGTTGCATTCAGACAGTTTTATAGAAAAATTGCGTCAGATACCAGGTTTTAGCAAAAATCCTGTAATATCTTTGATGAGTCCTTTAGCGGGATATTCATCAGTGCTTTTTGATGATAAAAAAGCGGCATTCCAGGCGACATCACACCTTCTCGACCAGGGCCATCGACACATTTTCGCTTTTCTGGCTGACGGTCCAGCAAATATTTATCAACAACGTTTATCAGGTATATATCAGGCCTATATTGAACATCATATAAATCCCGATAAATATCTCACTATCGAATATTATAAGCTCGGTTCATTGTTTATACCTGATAATTTAATCATACCAAAGATTCATATTCCTGATGAGAGTTTGAGTTATTATCCTGATGGTGGTTTTAATCAATTTACCACATCTCTGCAATCTCACCCGGAAATCACCGCCATCATCGCTCAGAATGACCCGATTGCCCGCCGCATTTATTACATGTTGACCCAGGCCGGATGGCGCCTGCCTGAGCAATTAAGTCTGGTAAGTTTTGACGATACCGACCCGATTCTTGATTCTTTCGGACAAAATATATTAACTTCTGTTGATATGCCATTAATCGATATGGGACGTGAAGCAATACAAATGCTTATCCGGCAAATAAACGAACAAACATCTGAACCACAGCAGGTAACATTTAGCGGAGAACTGGTTATTCGTAAATCAACCCAAACTGTTTAATAACATGCTTTCCTGTTGCCTGTTCACTTGCACAGTCTGCCAGCAACAATCCCCAGATTCCTGCTAACCAACTGATGTTCACTCTACAGTCACTTCTCATAACCCACAGGCATTTTCGGTTGGATGCTCAGTATTCGCAAAACCCACTGCTGGTATCGTAAGGTGAGCGGTTGCCAGTCCGGCGACTTGTACGGTAACTACAATTTCACCAGTAAACGCCGCTCGAACCACGGCCTGCGCACGACCTGCGACTAATGTGGTTTCAGACGCGCAGAAACTATCCCGGCAGTCAAGATCGCCGTTCGTCATTCCCGCCAGAATACCAGCACCGGTCACATGTACGGTAACCTGTTTGGCAAAATCAGGCACTACTATTCCTTTCACATCCACCACGCGAATATCGACAATCGCCATGTCACTTCCATCAAAGTTCAAGGTGCTGTCGTCGGTCTGTAACTCCACGCACGCTGGTTCGCCTGCTGTGGTGATACTATCTTCGCAGACATTCACCCCGCCGCGGCGCGCGACCAAACGCAGGGTTCCCGGCTCAAACGGTGCTTCCCATTCCACGAGACAGGGATGGGCAGCGTCCCCAGGGATTTTTACACCCAGCGACTGATCATTGAGGAACAACTCGGTTTCCTCACAATTCGAAAAGCCGTAGATGGTTTTCATTTCACCTGGCGTCCAATTCCAATGCTCTACCGCCGGAATGGGTTCCCATAATGCTGTTGGTGTCCAAGGTAATGTCTTAATTGCCAGGCGCGCCACCGGCTCATCCGACCACATGCAACGGCGGTAGTGATATTCCGGTTTGGGTTCATCGGTGATAGTAACGATGCCACCCCGCCAGCCATGATTCAATTTATCAGGGGGTGAATCTGGTGTCAGAAATGCTGATTCTCCCAGATAGTCGTAGCCAACCCATAGGAACTGACCTATTACCGCAGGATCTCGGATAACAGCCTGCCAATGGGCTGGATCATAACCCGTCTCTGTTCCCAGCAAAACCCAGTCGGGGTGCTCACGGTGAATCGTATCATAAAACGCGGTGCCATTTTTCAAGTCAACGTAGTTATAACCTTTGATGTCGAGTGTTTCCATGACGTCATCGAGGATGGGCAACTTGCCATTTCCCTCAGTTCCCAGCGTCACCGGTCGGGTCGGGTCTTCCTCTTTGCAGATGGCGACAAGACGGCGCGCAACAACTGCGCCTTCGGCGTAATACTGTTCAGGAATTTCATTACCGATGCTCCACATGATTACACTGGGATGATTGCGATCGCGACGAATCATGGCGCGCATATCAGTGTCGTGCCACTGTTCGAAGTAGAGATGGTAACCATAGGTATTCTTGCCAAACGGCTGTTCTGCCTGACCGCGAGTCCAGCCCATTTGCCATTCATCGAAAGCCTCATCCACAACTAACAAGCCAAGGAGATCACAGCAATCATAAAACTCAGCGGGAAAAGGATGATGCGACGTCCTCACCGCATTGCAACCCATCCCCTGCATCATGCGCAATTGCCGCACCCACTTCTTTAACGGCATAGCGGAGCCGAATACACCAGCATCCTGGTGCAGGCAAACGCCTTTCAACTTGATTTGGCGGCTATTGATCTGCAATCCGTTGACGGTGTCGACGGTTATAGTACGCACCCCAAGTGTCGTGCGCGTCTCGTCAATTACCTGCCCATCAACGGAAAGCTGCGACTGTACCATGTATAGATACGGATCATCTGGACTCCAGAGACGCGGAGACGGCAGGATGAGGCACTGCTGTAGACGTTGCTTGGAAAATTGCGGCATCTCGCACGCCTCATTTGCCTCTACACATACATTACCCTGTTGATCAAGGATGCGAGTGGTCAAGATACAGTTCTTCGATATGATGTTGTTCTTTGTCGGATCGCGGAAGAGATCCCAATCGGTATCCGCATACCGTTCTACCCGGACATCCGTGCAGATTTCGATGTGCGCCTCAGTGGAATCAATTTGAGTCACGTTGATAGTCACACCCATATGCTCAATGTGTAGGGGATTAGTAATCATCAACTTGACATGGCGGTTAATGCCAGAGCCACAATAAAAGCGTGAGTAAGGTTGTAACGAAGTATCTACCCGTACGGCCAGAATGTTTTCAATACCTTCACCATAATTCAGAAAAGCAGTGATGTCGTAGTGGAATGGCATGTGACCAGAAGGACGCAGGCCCAAAAACCGACCATTGATCCATACCTGGCTGTTCATCGACACGCCATCAAAGAGAACAAATATCTTTTGTCCACTCGCTATTGTCGGCACATGGATACGTTTGCGGTACCAACCGACACCCGTTGGTACCCAACCGCCTGACTGGGAACTGGGATGCTTCTCGGAAAACTCTCCGGTAATCGAATAGTCATGTGGCACGTTGACTGCCACCCATTCGGCGTCATCAAACCCGACAAACTCCGCGCCAGTCACTTCACCCAGGTGGAACCGCCAGTCGTGGTTAAGCGACTGCACCACACGTCCCGCCAATCCGGTGGTCTGTCGGTTAATATGATCTTGTATTGTCTTTACTATCTGCATCAGGTGTCCTTATATGTAATGGTCTTCATGCTCCGGTCTTTATTCCCATGAATACTCATCAGCTAACCGTGCGGCCAGTTCCCGTGCAGCATCCTCATCTGGTGCGTCGTGGGTGATTATTACACGGCAGTTATCAGGATATTCGATAGCTGGCAGATGCCGCAAAGGTCCGGGGACGCCGTTGACTAACGCGCCATGCCAGTGGGCCGCGAATGGTGAAAAGTATTGGTATGCCCGATCAATCACCTGTTGCGGTTGATAAAGATTTAAGAACTTCAGGTTACGAACCGCGGACAGATTTTCCCATTGGTGTTCCGAATTGGCGCAGCAGTGAATGCCGATACCGCCATAACGGTCCGATAACGCGTTCAGTTCATCACGAAAAAACTCCACAAACATATCAGAATTGACGTTGCCTATTTCGTCATCAGCCAGGGCGATTCCTTTTGGCATATAAAAATCCGGACAATTGGCGATAAGCGTGGAACCATACCTGTTAATCCATGCATCAAGAAAAGCGGTAAGCAACTCCATTGTCATCGCCGCCAGGTCTTTTACAGCCGAAGGTTCTTCCACCATGGCAGCAAAAAAATCTGTCTTATCCCATATCTGCGCCGCAATATCCATTGGGCTTTGTATATCCGGCAATCCTAATAAAGCGCCTTTGCCAGCTCTTTCGCACAGCACATCAGCAATATCAAAAAGCAGCATCAGTGACGAATCCTCGAGCCTCGGTACTTTAATTTTTGCTACCTCTGCAGCGGAATGAATAAGACTGATGGCCATGGGCATATGGTCTTCCGGACGATAAACACTGCAACCAAACGCTTCCGCATAAATTTCTGACCCGGATCCTACACCGAGAAACGGAACCAGGTCATCATCCACCTTGCCAACCCGATTCTGAAAACAGATATATCGCTGCCAGGACCAATCAATGCGTTCCTGTTTGCGGTCCGGCCAAAACTTAGGATTAGCCGGAGCATTGGGCATGGGATAGTTAATCAAATAGACAAACTTGCGTCCCGTTGTGGTTGGATTCTGCATCTCACACCAACGGACTTTTCGTTCTTCAATCGATTTCATTGTCAGTTTCCTTTAATTGCTGAGTCTTACAATATGCATTCCGGTGATTGTTCCATCATTAAGGATCAATCCGCTATTTGCAGACACATTCTATTTTTAATCCGGGATTTAAAAACCATATGCTAAAAGTATATGCGTTCTTTTACTTGCTTAATCGACATATTCCTTCAATATTGATGATTTATTTTGCTGAATTTACCGAATATTGCTGAGTAACCGGAATGGTTCGAATCAAATTATAGTCTTTTTCAATACATTCCTGAATGTTTGAATATCTATCCCAAATAAATTATACAAGTTTAATGGTAATTAATGCCTTGGAAAGGCATTTTAATGATTAACCCCAGGCGTCAGCCCTTACCCTTATACACATTTTGATTATATGAATTTATTTCGCATGTTAATTACAAAACA
>CAZNLA010000111.1:0-12861 GCA_964573385.1 uncultured bacterium | reverse complement strand
TTTATTCCATGGTCTATCCATTCCCAGATAAATCCGCCGATTAAGCGCGGGTGTGATTCTATTAAATCCTGGTATTCCTGCATATTGCCGGTGCTGTTACCCATTGATAAGGCATATTCTTCCAACAAAATTGGACGTCCGGAATCTTCTGAATTAACCAGGTCTTCTATATTCCGCAATGTCGGGTAATGCATACCCACCATATCTACCACCGGTGCCGACATAGCGTGGTAATAGTTTATCGGTCGGGTGTTATCAATCCCGCGAATAGTCTCTGCCATGGCATCAATGTTAGGTCCATAACCTGACTCGTTACCAAGCGACCAGATGATGACACATGGGTGGTTTTTATCTCTTTCCACCAGTCTTTGCGCGCGGTCAATATATGCGTCGCGCCAGGCGGGGTCGTTGCTAAGTTTATCAAACATCCCATGGCTTTCCTGGTCTGCCTCATCAATCAGGTACAAACCTAATTCATCGCATAGTTCGTACCATCGCGGGTGGTTTGGGTAATGCGAGGTGCGGACGGCGTTAAAATTATGTTGTTTTATAAGTTCTATATCATACCGCATTACATCTTCCGTAATGCTGCGTCCGCGTTCGCAATCCCATTCGTGACGGTTAACACCTTTCAGACGAATTGGAACGCCATTAATGTAAAACTGTTCACCTTTTATTTCTACACTTCTAAAACCAACACGAACACTATTAACTTCTATTAAAGTTCCGTCCTTACTATAAATCTTTACCATCAGGATATACAGGTTTGGCGTTTCTGATGTCCATTTCAACGGATCATCTACCTGATTTGATATAATTACAGCAATTTCATCAGTAAAATTCGCATGAACTTCATCAATAAAAATTCGGATATTTTCATTATTCAGCAATTCAAATTGAACCCGGCAATTAACCGGTAATGTTGAAAAACTTTTTACTTTAGCGGTTATCCGCAATTCCGCGTCTTTATACAGGTCATCCAGTACTGTACAAACTGCCAAATCGCGAATGTGAATATCTGGTGTGCTATACAGGTAAACATCGCGGAATATGCCACTCATCCACCACATATCCTGGTCTTCCATATATGTCGCGTCTGACCAACGAAAAACCTGTACTGCCAGAATATTTTCACCAGAATGCAGATATTTTGTAATATTAAACTCTGCCTGGTTACGACTTCCCTGGCTGTAACCTACCTTTGTACCGTTTATCCATAAATAAAACGCAGATTCTACCCCTTCAAATACCAGAAAAATCTGTTTTTCCTGCCAATCTTCAGGTACAGAAAATACCCGGCGATAACAACCGGTTGGGTTGTCATCCTGTGGTACAAAGGGTGGGTTAACCGGAATTGGGTATTGAATATTCGTGTAAATAGGAATGCCGTAACCGTGCAACTCCCAATGGCTTGGTACCGGCAAATTGCTCCAACCATTATCGTCAAAAGAAATCGCATAAAATTCCTCGGGTACATTTGCAGGATTAGGCGCGCAATAAAATTTCCAATTTCCATTTAATAACTGACAACAATATGACGCATAACGATTACCATCAAGCGCAACTAAATCGTTTGAATATGGCATTAATGTCGCATGCGGATATTCTTTATTTATCGCGAATATCGCCGGATTTTCCCAATCATTCCGGATATTTTTATCTGTGCCATCACCAATAACGGCGTCAGGTCCGGAATAATCAAACGCTTCCCAATCTATTGAACTTTTCTTTACCATATAATTGCCTTTGCATCTATTAAGTGATTACTCTATCATTCGTCTATAATTCTTTCACCATTCAGGACTTTCGTTTAAGGTCACTTCGACAAGCTCAGTGACCGGTCGCTAACCCTGTCGAAGCGACCATTTTCAAAAATGTTTCTATTCAAAATCGAATGGCTTGACCGTTATCAAATCCGCGCTATCAAGTAAGCCAAAATCAAAAAGCGAGAACTCATCACGGACAAACCAGTCCTGGGTGAAAGCAAACGCGCCACATGCACGGTTAGCCTCGCCTTCTTTTTCATGCAGAGGTCCGAACAGATTTTGTCTGCTTGCGCACACTTCGATATCTATTGTATTTAATCCCATTTTAATATAATCGGTTACTTCCGTTATATATGGTGTGTATAACATATTTATAAAACCGCTATTATTTACCTGTATTTTATATAATATTCCGGCGGTATTGCGTAGACGCAGAAAATGACGACCGTCAGTATTTCTGATATCAACCTGTTTGGAATATTTTATTTTTCCGGTGTAAAACGGTAACAACTGGTTCTTCCACGATCCACAATGCAATTTTTCGGGAAGATTAACCAAAATACCGGAATTATTTTCATCAGATAGTTTCACCCCGAAAGCACCGGTAATATACGCTGGTTCAACTTCAGTTATCGCGCTAAATGGCAATGTCACCAATACATCGTTTTCACCATTCTTAACCAGATTGCTGATATCAATATTATGAAAATTCCTATCCCATATCCAGCCAAAATCAGTTTTGTGAAGTTCTGTACCATTTACCATTATTGGAAAACGCACTGAGGATAAATTCTCAAAAACAAATGATATCGACCCTTTTTCTGTAATTTCATTTACAAATTTATAATTTAAAGTCACTAAAAAATCATTACCATCACATCTTTTTTCCAGCAGAGTTACCCACGGTTGTTCCCCTACCCAATCAAAATCAGTTAAACCTAATTCTATTTTCAAATCACGTTGCACATCATAAAACATCATCTCATTTGTAAAATCCATGCCATCTACAGAATAACTAAATTTATCAATCACCAATACATTTGGTTCACTCATGCTAAAATTCCATTCACCATTCAACCTTATTTCATCTGATTTATTAAAATCAGGTATTTTTCTAATTTCCTCAGTACCAGGTTCATTATCTATCCCGGCAGTTATTAATATGCCGGACGCGGGTGATAATCTGAACCTTATACTGTTTGCAACAAGATCAATACGCAGTTTTTTTCCTGTTTCAGCATCCCAAACCGCAATATTATCCGGTATATTGTCATTAAAATACAATATATAATCCTGCCCGCGATTCCGGTCATTATTAACAATAAACCACAAATCAGTTGATTCATCGTTTCTTCGTTGCATAATAGTATTTTCTGGTCGCATGCCATCGGCAGTGCGCAATATTTCAGTTTGATTTACGGCAGATTCAAAGGCGGAAAGGACCTGCACTGCTGACGCGGGTACAGATTCTGCCATACTTAACATCTTATTCCATTTATTTTTCGCCGGCACACAATCAATTTCTGTAGGGCGTTCGCCGCAGAATATAACTTTACCACCATTAGCGATAAACTTCTCTAATAACTCCACAGTAGATTTTCGCCATGTTTGCCCGGGTGGCACCAATATTACCCGATATTCGCAATTACCAACTGTTAAATTATCACCATTGACTGATGCCATTTGTGCTAATATTTCTTCGTCACCCAAATCGCAATCATAACCAGCCAAAACTATACCTTCAAGAATCTCCCGTAACTTTTTATCATAATATGTTACCATGCCTGTGTCTTCGTTAAATGAATTGAGTGATGATTTCATACCGAATCGATAAGATGCAGCGGCAGATTCGATGGGATGCAACATTATCGCGTCAACCTTTGCTTTCCCCCGCGATAATATTGAGGCCAAACGGGTGAAATAATCATTCAAAGGTTTCAGGTCGTTCCAATATGTTTGCTGATAACTCCAATTTTGCGGCCAATCCCGTTTTCGTCTGCCAGTTGCAGAATACCAGGTTAAATGAGGACAAAATACTGTTACTCCCATCACTAAATCAAAATTACCTACCCAGCGAAAATCAGAGAAGTTGGCGGTATGACGCATTACCCCAAATATTTCTGATAATACCCTTCTGCCGGTTTGGCGCGCAACTGATACTGCCTGTTTTATGGTGAATAGCATTGGGGTAGTTTGACGGAAAAGATGGTCAATGCCGGGTATTTGTTGGTATAAATAGTGGTGCATTATACCACCACTGTGGTTCCGCAACATCGCCAACAGGTTATCTTCATCATTATAATGGCCGGTATATGCCAGGCTATTATCCGCGCACCAGTCAAATATCTTTTTGCTGAACACATCAACATAACGGTTACTAATGATTCTTGATATTAACAGTCGCACACGCCGGCAACCATTTCCGTCAAAAAATAGCAAAGGAAGGTCATCCGCGAAATTACGTCCGGTATTATTTCCATAATATTCCGGTAAACCATCATACCATGCTATACCATTTCCTTTATGTATAATATTTGGTTCGTCAGTAAAAATACCCGGAACACGGTCACCGAACTCACCGCCTATCTCTTCCGCGTATTTTTTATGGGTACGGTCGATAAAATCCTGAGTAGCACCTTCATGCAATAGATTTGCGTAGGAAGCACCCCACGTGCCTTTAACAGGTTCATAATATCGTGATAACGTTAATCTTTCACCTTCACCGGTATTTATTTCATCTCTGCTAATTAATTCTGCTTTTATCAGGTTTATTTTATCCCGAAATATACGATATCCGTATCTAAACTCTTTATCTTCAGATTCTTCATATACTTCCCCTGGTAATAAAAACTCGGCAATTAATAACGCTTTTCTATGTTCCGGTTGGTGCCTGGTAACTTCTCCACCGGCAGCACCACTTGGCCATAAATCTTCGTCATACAACCATAAATAACCATCCTGTTTTTTTGCAATATCAATTGCGGCACGTATATTATCAAACCATTCATTACCCATATATTTAGTGACCAGACCACTGCGTGAATGAAAAAAACCACCGGATAACCCGACATTAATCATATCCGACATCTGCCTGGCGGTTTCCTCAACAGTAATCACATCATTAATAGACCAGAAAGAAGCCGGCCTGAAAAAAGTTGGCGGATTAATAAAATCGGCATATTTTATCACTGAATAATCAATATCTTTCATTAATTCCTCTCTAATTTAAGGTTTAATTCTATTATTACGCCGTTAATCCTGCAAAAACATCTAATATCTATCAATGGCATCCCAATGAGGGTTTTACAAATAATCATCATTATTCACCACTAAAGATCGCAAAAGACCACAAAAGAAAAGTTTAATAAAACACTTTGTGTTCTTTGCGTTCCTTTGCGGTGAATAATCGTTAATTACTTTAATTTCCAAATAACTTATTTTATCGATCTTTTGACTTAAGGTAATAATAAAAGCATTCGCAAATTTTCCTTGCATATCGGCTAACTATCCGGTAAAATTAATGCGTAAAAAAACATAGAAAGACAACTTATGAAATCTTCAGATATTTTAATTATAGGCGGTGGGATTATAGGGATGAGCATTGCCCGCGAATTAGCGGGTAATGGGCTGCATGTGCGTGTGCTGGAACGTCACCAACCTGGACGTGAGGCATCATGGGCATCTGCCGGTATGCTTGCACCCCAGGGCGAGTTAAGTGAAGGTAATTTTCAAAAATTATGCCTGGAAAGCAATCGAAGATATCCTGCTTTTCGTGCTGATGTTGAAGAGGAAACCGGCATAAAATGCTATCATCGCGAAGCAGGAACCATGGCACTGGCCATAACTGATGAAGATGAAACTGAATTTCGTCATACTTATCAGGCTCAGAAGAACGATGGTTTGCAGGTAGAATGGATTAGCGGGGATGAAGCACGACGTAAAGAACCGGAATTAAGCGGGTTAATACGTGGTGGAATGTATTTACCAGGTGACCGGCATGTAGAAAACAGATTATTGATGCCAGCATTAGAAAAAGCATGCCGTATGCGTGGAGTTGATGTTGTTAATGGTGCGCAAGCAATAAAGATAAACAGTATAAATAACAAAGTAACCGGCGTATCCACAATAATTGGTGATTTCACCGCTAATATAGTTATAAATACCGCAGGTGCATGGTCGGCAACAATTGATATACCGGATGAAGCATTACGGCCACCGGTTTTTCCTGTTCGCGGACAAATGATGGCGATAGAATTACCATCTCCGGCATTCCTTGGTCATGTTGTCCGGTCACCCCGCAGTTATATGGTTCCCCGGCATGACAACAGGTTATTTTTGGGTGCCACCATGGAAGAAGTCGGATTTAACAAATCAAATACCATTTGGGGTATTCACAAATTATTATCCGGCGCGAAAGAATTACTTCCAAATTTAGAAAAATGCACAATTATAGAAACATGGTCAGGGTTGCGACCGGGTAGTGCAGATAATCACCCAATTATTGGTAATACCAACCTTGAGGGATATTTAATGGCAACAGGAATGTTTAGAAACGGATTGCTATTAACACCTGTAATTGCGCAAACAATAGCCGAACTGATTATTTCTGGTAAAACACCAGAAATAATATCACCATTTTCTATTAATAGATTTGCAAACGGTATACAGACTGCCGGAAAAATACCGGGAGCCTGAAAATGATTATTATTTTAAATGGCAATGAAACAGAAATAACCGACAATTGCACAGTAGCGCAACTGCTGATATCAAAAAATATACCGACATCAGGTACTGCGGTTGCTTGTAATGATAAAGTTGTAAAAAAATCAACCCATGAAACTACAATTCTAAGTGAAGGCGACCGGGTAGAAATTATTCGCGCGGTTGCCGGCGGATAAAAAAGGGGTAAATAGATTATGTCAACGTGGAAAATAGCTGATAAAGAATTTACCAGCAGATTGCTGGTGGGTACTGCAAAATATCCATCTCCGGAAATTATGGCCGCTGCAATTACAGCAAGCGGAGCAGAAATAGTAACAGTTGCCATACGACGTATGGATCCGGCAAAACCGGAGTTTTCATATGTGTATGAATATATTAAAGAGAAAAATCTTACCATTTTGCCAAACACCGCAGCCTGTTACACCGCTAAAGACGCGGTATTAACGGCACAATTAGGACGCGAAGCGTTGGAAACCAACCTGGTAAAATTAGAAGTTATTGGCGATGAAAAAACATTATTCCCGGACAATGAAGAGTTATTAAAAGCTGCAAAAGAGTTAATTGATGATGGTTTTATTGTAATGCCATATTGTATTGACGACCCTATTGTTTGTCGCAAATTAGAAGATCTCGGGTGTGCTGCAGTTATGCCATTGGCGGCACCTATTGGTAGTGGTTTGGGCATACGCAACCCATATAATATCAGAATAATTGTAGAAAACGCGAAAGTGCCGGTTTTGGTTGATGCCGGAGTCGGAACTGCCAGTGATGCGGCATTTGCCATGGAACTTGGGGTGCAGGCATTATTAATGCAAACGGCTATAGCCCAGGCAAAAGACCCGGTAAAAATGGCAACAGCAATGAAATTAGCAACTGATGGCGGAAGATTAGCATTTGAGGCCGGACGCATACCGAAAAAATTATACGCCACCGCCAGCAGTCCATTAACCGATTTAATCAGCACCGGAGAATAATATTAAATGTTTAAAATTGGTGTAAATACCGGTTTTGCGGTTAACAGATATCCGGAACCTGATATATGGACAGATATTGTCGCAAACGATTTTCAGGTAGATGTTATTCAATTTACCGTTACTTTGCTTAATCCATTTTGGCCGCGTGATTATGTTTTGCGTAAAGCGGAATATATACGCAAATTATGCGATAAGAAAGGTATTTGGATACAGCAGACATTTACTGATGCCTGGACACGCCTTAGTCATTTAACCTCGCCAGACCCGGAAGAAAGAAGAATCTGGGTTGATTGCTTTAAGACAATGGTTGACATGTCAATTATCATGGGAGCAGAAGCAACAGGAAGCCATTTCGGCATATTGTCATTCAAAGATAATAACGACCCAACGCGCAGAATGAATATGATGCAGGAAGGTTTTCGCAACTGGGCAGAAATTGCGGAATATGGCGCGGATAAAGGGTTGAAATACGTATATTTCGAACCTATGTCTGTCCCGCGGGAATTTGCCGGTACTATTGCGGAAACGCAATTTATGTTGACAGAAGCCAATAAAAATATAGCAATTCCAATGAAAATATGCCTTGATGTGGACCATGGCGACCTGCAATCTGATAACCCGGATGATACCGACCCACAGGCATGGTTGCGCACCCTGGCGTGTGAATCTCCAACTATCCATTTAAAACAATCATACAAAGCCGGCATGGGGCATGTACCTTTTACCCGGGAACATAATGAAAAGGGACGCATAAAAGCAGACGAAGTATTACAAACATTAAAAGAAATCGGGCATACTGATTGTTCGCTGATTTTGGAATTAGGACATCGCGAACGTTGGCCCAATGATTACCGGGTAATAGAAGACTTCAACGAATCTATTAATTATTGGAAAGATGCCATTGCTGCAGCAGAAATGGAGAAATAATGAAAGCCGCAGTTTTACATGCCATTGGTGATTTACGTATAGATGATGTGCCAACACCAGAATTAAACCTGGATGAAGAAGCATGTATAATAAAAATTAAAGCTGCCGGCGTCTGCGGGTCGGATATTAGTCGCGTATTTAAAGATGGCACTTATTCATTCCCGCTAATTCCCGGTCATGAATTCGCCGGCGAAATTGTATCCACAGGTAAAAACTGTCCATATAATAGCGGACAAATAGTTTCTGTGTATCCGCTATTACCATGCAGAAAATGTACGTCATGCCAGATGAAAAGATTTCAACAGTGTGATAACTACAATTATTTTGGTTCACGTTGCGATGGCGGATTTGCGGAATATATAAAAGTTCCATATTGGAATATTGTCCCCGCCCCTGCCGGAGTATCTGCATTGGAAGCAGCATTATGCGAACCGGCATCGGTTGCTCAACATGGAATGCGCAATGTGCAGGTGTCTGATGGTGATTCAGTGCTGATTTTCGGTGCCGGTGCAATCGGGCTATTAATGGCGCAATGGGCATTTATTATGGGTGCGACCAGTGTGGTAATGGCAGACATTTCTAATGACAAATTAAATGCCGGAAAAGCTATAATACCAAATGCTGAATTTATTAATAGCCTGGAAAATCCTATTGAGGAAATCTTGAAAGATAGAAAATTCAGCGTAGCAGTCGAAGGTACCGGTGTTCCCGCAATTTATCAACAGGTAATAAAATTCGCAGCCAAAAATGGTCGCATACTATTTCTGGGCAATCCAGCAAAAGATGTAACCATTGAACGCGCAACGGTATCACAACTGTTGCGAAAAGAGATTACAATCCATGGTACTTGGAATAGCACATTAGAACCTTACAACGAATGGGCCGCCACCTTGCAAGCCATTGCAGATGGTAAATTAAACGTGAAATTGATGATTACGCATAAATATAAATTAGCTCAAACTCTGCAGGCATTGCAAATGATGCAGGAAGGTAAGATATTTTTCAACCGGGTAGTGCTGGAAATTTAATACAAAACCAATTACAAATATATTAGAAAAAAGTTTTCAGTTTTCGGTTTTCAGTTTTCGGTTAAGGAACAACCATACCAGAAACTTCTGCTTCTTCTAAGAATACGTGGTTTGCACCATAACTGGCATCGGTATAGTGATCAGCTAAAAACTTTAATTCAACATAACGGGCATAAATACCTGAACAGGAATATGTATATGTTTGTAGAGTTGATTTGTTATTTGGGAAGGTAAATGTGCCAATTAAATTTGTTGGTGGTTTAGTTGTACAAACCCTTACTTCAACAGTAGCAGTACCCCCATTTAAAGCGTTTGTCAGTTTCACTTTAGTTATCGGGTAACTGTTTACCAGGTCGATTGTTGCTGCTTTAGGGAAATTTGCACTGGTACCACTGGCAAAACAACCAGGATTGGTGTTGCTGAATATGCCGTCAATTAACCCTAACCATCCGGAAACATTCATATCATTGGCACCCACACCATCAGTAACGGTATATGTTTTTCCCGTACTAACAACCGTCTCAACACCATTTGGTTTTGGCACTAGAGAAGTTACATGGCCATCTACAAAACTTTCAACACATTTTCCGCTGTGGCGCAGGTCAATAACATTACTCTTCGCATCTCCGGTTAACCATGTTGCTGATGTGTCAGGGATATCACCCACTGCGCGTCCGGAAACCATTGGCTTTCCAGTTGTATAGTCTATAGTGTCGTTATACATGTAGCCATTGGTCACTAATTTGCCGGCAGTAGGGCAAATCAGGATTCCGGGATCAGATTTAATATCTGACCACACAGTAGTAGTTGTCGGCAAAGTTTCTTCATGGTCCTGGGTATACATCATAACATTGGCAGCAATTTGTCGTTGGTTGCTGACACAGGTAGACTGACGCGCTTTTTCACGTGCCCGGGCAAATACCGGGAAAAGTATGGCGGCCAAAATTGCAATAATGGCAATGACGACCAACAATTCAATAAGGGTAAAACCCTGACGGCTCTTTTTACTTGACATAAAAACCTTCCATTTAATGCTAAAATTGTTATGTAATAATTAATGCTAAACCAGTTTACCACTACATGATTTTGATGTCAATGATAGTAATTATGACGCAGAATATGCTATTTTTGAGTTAATTTCCTCCTATTCAGTTACCATCAAATAAAACTCATCAGTCGTTCACATTTGGTTACCGTTTTCGCACAAGTCAGTATAATAGCCGGCCCGGCTATTCATTCTTTATCATGAACACTTAATTCATAACAGGCGGGCCGCCTCTTATACGTGACAACTACCAACTTAACAACAATTAAATAGAGAATGGAAATATATTAACATAAAATATCATCACATTATTCAATTGCAAATCATTACCAAGCATACCATTTCAAATAGTAATCTCTCTTTTTTTCATCAAAGACTTTTAATAATATCACATGACCATCAGGAGAAATAATCGGATTGATTGTTATTGAGTTTGTTAAATCCAAATACTGGTTTTCCCCTTTCATTCGAATTGGTAAAAACGCACGAATTTTACCCGGAGACTCTATCACCCGCAACTCCGCTTTTTCACCCCATAATTTATGCTTATCTGCCGGTAGACGATCAACCGAATCAGAATAAGATGATTTAGTAATTTTAGTTTCACACAATAACCATTTCCCATTATCGCTTACTGACCATGGGTATGTGTAATCTTCAGGATGTTTGTAATCCCAATATTTTTTATCTCGTAAATGATAAACACGGGTAAACTTATCCATACTTGTTGTACAACATCCGGCACCCACTGAAATACGAACTATATGACCGAATTCGGCCATCACTTTTACCCTTCCATAAATATCATATAAATATTCTTTCCTGTCATCAGGCATTCCCTGAGAATCAGTGAAATATCTGCTTTGTCGGTCGGGTGTTACTTTGTAGATATTCTTTATTTCATGCTTCGTTAGAACGGGATATTTTCTGTTCACCAATAATCGACCATCAACGTTATATAATCTATTAATTTTATCTGAATATTGAACCCATACATTTCCATTATCAAATGCCTCTATCCAATAATTAACTTCATCATCAGTAAACTTTCTATATTTAACTGTAAATGGGATATCAATAGATTTTTGCTGATATCCGTCATGCCACTTATATACTTTTAATCCAGTTGGGGATGGAACTATTAGCGCAATAAAATCTCCTGCAGGCGAAATTGATAATTTCGAAATAGCATTTTTTGAAAATTCATACTCTGTTTTTGACTTAACAATTTTCCATCCATTTGCAGTGGGTTCCGGTAATTTTATCTGCCATTTATTATTTCCATGCCAGTCATACTTTTTTACCATGGCATTTTTATTGCCTTCTATTGAATCCCAATCATCACGTGTAATTACCCCATCTAATAATGTAAATATTTCACCATCTGAATAATCATATCCTGTTACTAAAGCAACCTGTTTTTTCAATGTAATCTTTTTAGGACTTTGTGATATTGCATTACTATTTAACGACACAGTAATTATTATTAAAGATAATATTCGTAAATAACCTTTTAGCAAAATGCACCTCTTATTTTTTCTCTATAATTTTATATATTACTGCGTGAAATAGCAAATTATCATCATGACTAAAGAAAAGATCATTTGACAACAAGTTATCAAATATTACATTTGCACTCTGATTATAAAATGCTGAAAACTGAAAACCAAAACTGAAAAGTTCCACCCGCATTTTTACATGTATATTTAACTATTACGCAGGATTTTTAATAGTTACGCAGAATAAAATATTTAAGGGGAATGACTATATGAATCCGGTTAAAGGTGTTACCTGGTGGGATATATTCTGGTCGCACGCAACTACCAGCGACGAATTTTTCTATAGAAATATAATACTGGCATTACTTTTTGTAATTTTTCTTGTTACTTTGCATTTTGCATCACCTGCTATTAAAAAGTGGGTTATTATTATACTTACATTTCTGGCGGGATTATTTTTCACCCTTGAGTTTTTCCTGCCACCGCATACTTTACCGGACCAAACCATGGGAAATGCTATAACACCATGGGTAAAACCTGCATCAAATTTTATAATGTTTTCTACCATGTGGATGTTTGGATTAGGTATAATAAGTCTTGTTAAAGTTCATTTCCAGAAGATTGCCGCTAAAAACAAAGAATCCATCAACAGTTATGCATTTTTTATTGCAATGATTGCAATAATGATAACCGGATTTGCAAGTAACATTGGCAAAATTGATGGTACCGCATCAATAACTTATAACGCATTATTCCAGATATTGCAGAATCTTGACTCCGCCATGTTTGCACTGCTTGCGTTTTATATCACATCCGCGGCATATCGCGCATTCAGGATACGAACACCGGAATCCGCGTTATTAATGATTGGGCCGAACCGTTAAAAGATTATTTCTTTAT
>CAZNLA010000110.1:0-12871 GCA_964573385.1 uncultured bacterium | reverse complement strand
ATAAAGTAGATAATTTAAGTACTGTTGAGGCACCGTCATGTATACAATACACAGATACTGATGCCGGTGGCATTAGCGGTGCGATTATTACACCGAATACAGTACCAGTTGCAGGTGGAAATCTTGTTGTCAATGCAACGGTAAGTGGTGCGGGGAATCAACTTCCAACTGTTATCGCAAGGATTAATTGTAATGGAATTTCTGTTGGATATATTAATTTATCTGCATTTGGACCTTATCAGACAACGTCAGTTCCTACAGTAACTACCACAGGTAATTACACAGGTACCTATGTTATACCAGCTAATACAGACGGTTTAGTCCGTGTATATACCGCTACAGTTTATTCAACTGACAAGTATGGTTTGGCATCTTCTGGTTATGCTTCAGGTGAATGTTCACAACCTGCCGGTACCACTGAAGGCGCATTCCCGATTATTAAAAATTCTACGATTTCACCTGCAACTGCGCCTGTTAATGGTGGTTATATTCATATTGCTACATCAATCACCGGGACACGGCCTACATCAAGTTATACCGTATCCGCGTATCTATATAGAAATGGTATTTACTATGCTAATATCGGTTTATCACCGGATGTTTCAGGAACTAATTTCTATGTTGATTATTTAATCCCTGCGAATATATCTGGTATAGCATATACTTTCACCGCGACCATATATGCCAATGACGGGTCACGGACTAATAGTTCTGTTGCAACAGGTGCTTCTGTTCAAGGAAATGACAGTATACCACCATCGGTAAATACAACATCGATTACATCCGCAACGACAATTTCACCGTTAAGTAATACATTAATAATAGCTGGAACTATTACTGATACTGGTGTAAATGCATCCGGTTTATCAACAGCAAATGCGTATATTTACAGGAATGGACAATATATAACTTATATTAGCATGACAAATAATGGTATTGGTGATATATACACAGGTGAATATACAATACCTGTTAATGCAAGTAAGGCAGTCATTGACTGGACATCCGCAATAAGAACAACTGATATAGCAGGGAATATAACATTAATGCCAGTTACCGGTACTATTTCTCAACCCTAAGACAATACCGTTCCGGTAATCACTAACGCGACACTTACACCTGCCAGTCGACCAGGTAGTGGCGGTATTGTTACCGTTACTGCGACAGTTACTGACGTCAGTGGTGTTAATACTATACATGCACAGATATTAGATAATGGTCTTTATAGGTGGGACATTGCTTTAAATAATGGTGGTAGCGGAAATATATATACCGCAAATCAAACTATTGGTCAAAATTTAGGTAATATTGATGAAATATTGACCGCTATAGTATATGCTAATGATAATTGTGGTAATTATGCTGTTTTACATGCTACCGGTACTTGTACCATACCTGCTATAAATCCAGGCACAAGTCCAGTAATTACATCTGCAACTATGGAACCAGCTAATTTGCCAGTATCTGGCGGTGTGATAACATTTAATTGTAATGTTACTGGTCTTTTAGCAAATCAACAAGTCCTTGCACAATTATTCAGGGATAATCTATATTACACGCATGTTTATCTTACTGATACGGGTAACGGTGTTGATTATTCAGTAAATTATACTGTACCAGCTAATGCAGATATGAATTCACATGTATATACTTCAGTTACTTATGCTATAGATAATTCAAATGGATATACAATAAGTTATCTTCCTACTGTAGGTTCTACCACTGTATCAACAGATAATTCTGGTCCGGTAATAAGTTCGGCAACATTATCACCAGCGGAATTATTGGTAACAGGCGGATTAATTTCTATCAGTGCCAATGTCACAGATATAGGTTCTTCTGTTACTGGTGTCCAGGCCCAATTATTTAAAAATGGTGTTTATTTCGATACTGTAGGTTTAACAAATACCATTGATTCGACATTTACAGCAACATATAATATAACCACACCAAATCGTGAGAATATAGCATGGGTTTATACAGCAGTAATTATTGCTAATGATGTTTTTAATAATGTATCAACATTATCAGCAACCGGAACCTCAACACAACCTTTTGATATGACACCACCGTCAATTACTCTTACTTCTGTAACTCCTGCTACATTGCCTGCCACAGGCGGGCAAATGACTGTAACTGCCTCCATTACCGACGCTAATTTTAATTACAGTTGGGGCACTCAGATATTCAAAGATGATATTTATGTTACTGATATCACTTTTACCCGTCAAAATCAATTTATCCGTAACCCGAAAAATAATCATGTTTACAAGATGGTACCAGCTAACATATATTGGAGTAATGCTCGGGATGCTGCTGCAAATACAACATTTGAAGGTGTAACAGGGCATTTAGCAACAATTACATCACCTGAAGAGATGCAGTTTATACAAACTCAACTAGGTGGTGTTGCTTATTGTTGGATTGGTGGTTATCAAAATCCAGAAGATCCTGCATATTCTGAACCTGCAGGTGGATGGCAATGGGTAACCGGAGAACCGTTTACTTATACAAATTGGTATCCTGGCGATCCATGCAATCCTTGGGGACCAAGTAATGCATTGAAAATTTGGGATAATGGATATAACTGGATAGATATGATGGACAGCCATTATTATTGGGATTGGGGTTATTATCAAGCTGGTTATGTCATTGAATATGATACAACAGCATCTGAACCAGTACCAGTGTCATTAAACTATACTGTTGGAATTAATAAAGACGCTACGTCCCATACCTATAAAGCTGTTGTTTACGCGATAGATATGGCAGGTAATCGAACAACTACGCCGGCAACAGGCACAACAGTTCAGGCAACAGATAATGTAGGACCAGTTATTACTGAAACAATGGTTACCCCGGCGAATTTACCAGCAGTAGGTGGTTCTATTTATATATCTGCAAATGTTACTGATGTTGGTGGTACTAATACTGGTATAAGCACTATACAGGCAAATATTTCACAAAATGGTTTGAGTTATACTACAGTTACACTTTCTAATGGTGGTTCAGGTTCTGTATACACCGGTGAGTTCTCCGTACCCATTAATAAAGGACAAAGTCCATTTAAATACAGAGTGATTATCAACGCAACCGATGTTGTGGGTAACCGAACCTATTTAGCGTCAAATTGGACATGTATCCAGGCGACCAGTGTAACTACTACGATATTAACACCGGAAATTACATATCCGGAAATTGGACCGAAAGCATTAACATCACTTGGTGGAGATATATTCTTTACTGCAAAAGTAACATCACCGGTAGGTGTTGAGTCAGTGCTCGCGCAGATATTTGATAGCGGCATATATTGGACCACAGTATCATTAACTAAAGATAATGACGGTATTACATATTATGGCAAGTTAGGTATACCTGTTAATGCTGATTTGTTTGCCCATATTTATACCGCATCTATTTATGCCAATGACAATACCGGCAACCAGACATCGAAAATTGCTATCGGTTCCTGTGTGCAGGCAACTGACAGTGGTATTCCAAACCAGCCGATACCCGCGCCGACAATTACATCATTTACCCCGTCGGCGGCAGGACCAAATATGCAGGTGACCATCACCGGTACAAACTTTATCGGCGTGACCTCGGTATTGTTTGATGGTAATATGCCGGTATCATTTACCGTTGTAAGTGAAACGACAATTAATGCGATTGTCGCACCAAATACCACCTCAGGAACTATCCTCATTACAACAATGGGTGGCACTGCGGAAAGTCTGACTCCGTTCACCTACATAGGCGCGGTTTCAATATCTGACTTCACACCAACCACTGGTGGGGTGGGGACAGTAGTGAATATTAACGGTCTAAACTTTGATACAACTTCATCGGTGACTATCAATGGTAAAACAGAAGCATTCACCGTTGTTAGTCCGACTTTAATCCACACGACAGTTGCCGCAGGTACCACCTCTGGTCCGATAGCGGTAACCACACTCGGTGGAACAGCAACCACAACCGTGCCGTTTACCTTTGTTCCGGCACCTACAATAACCGGGTATACCCCCAATACTGGTCCACTCGGACAGGTAGTGAACATAACCGGAACTAACCTTTCCACCACCACCGGGGTTACGTTTAATGGTGTTAACGCCGCTTCCTTTACCGTTGTCAGCAACACTGCCATCACCGCCGTGATAGCAGTTGGAACCACCACCGGTAAGGTATCTGTCACCACCCTGGGTGGTACAGCAACCACCATCGGTTCGTTCACCTTTATACCTGCACCAGTAATTACGTCATTTACCCCGGCGGTAGGCGAGATTGGCACAGTGGTGACCATTACCGGTACATACTTTACCAATGCTTCCTCCGTTAAGTTTAATGGGTTGGCTGCGGCATCATATACAGTAGTCAGTTCAACCTCAATTAAGGCAACAGTTGCTGCCGGTACCACTTCCGGCGCTATATCCATCACCACCCCCGGTGGTTCAGCAACTTCAGTTACTACATTTGAGTTTGTGCCAAAACCAACACTGACCTTCTTTACACCAGCAAGCGGTGGCGCGGATACCACAATTACCATTATTGGTACTAATTTATCCACAACCAGTGCTGTTAAGGTCGGTGGGGTTTCCATACCATTCACAGTTGTTAATGACACTGTTGTAACGGCTACCATTTCACCGTCAACAGTTTCCGGCACCGTAGTTGTCACCACCCTTGCCGGTTCAGTGACATCCGGTTCCATATTTACCTTTATTCCCGCGCCGACCATTACCTCGTTTACACCTGCAACAGGTACTGCCGGCACAATTATAACCATCACCGGCAGCAAGTTCACCGGCACAAAATCCGTAGCCATCGGTGGCGTACCATTGGTATATACCTTGCTGAATGCTACTACCATTCTCGCGGTAGCATCTGAAGGTTCAGTGAATGAAGTAGTTGCACTTAGTGGTATAGATTCCGGTAATATTACAGTAACCACTCATGGTGGAACTGCCAACAGCGCCGAAAGGTTCGCTTATCTGCCGGTAATCAAATCATTTGCTCCAACATCAGCAACAGTTGGCAAGAAAGTTGTCATTACAGGTACACACCTGTATGGCGCAAACGCTGTAACCTTTAATGGTACCCCGGCGTTGTTCACTGCTGATAACGCAATAGATATACTGACAGGTTTGATGTCCACAACCATTACCGCAACAGTACCGGTAGGGGCAACTGATGGTTTAATTGAAGTTCAGACTCCAAATGGGGTAGCTTATACCGAGTCAAACTTTGTAGTAATTCCTACTTTGTCTGCAGTAGAGTTAGCCACAACACCTGGCGCACCACGTACCATAGGCACCCCGGTAACATTAACCGCTACCGCCACCGGTGGCGCGTCGGTCCAGTACAAGTTTATGATTGGTGCGGCGATGCTCCGTGATTTTAGCAGTAGCAATACCTTCGTCTTTACACCATCAAATGTAAAAACCTATGTATTCTCAGTTGTTGCCCGTGACGCATCCGGTGTAGATATTGCCGCAACGGTCAGCTCAGCTGCTGTTAACTTTGATGTGAAAGCGGTCTTATCCGCATTATCTTATACCGCATCATCCACAGCACCATGGGTGGCCGGTTCCGTGATTACCTTCACTGCCACCGCGACAGGTGGGGCAGCAGTACAATATAAGTTTATGGATGGTGAAACCATACTTCGCGATTTCGCCGCCGGTAATGTATACCAGTGGACAGTACCGGAAGTAGCCGGAGACCATACCATAACCGTCATAGCCCATGACGCAAACGGTATTAATCCTGATACCACTTTCAGTGTCAGCAAGGTGTTTGCTGTCAGGTTAGGGTTATCATCAGTAAGCATGACTACTACACCGTTAAATGCGGTATTGCTTGGCAGACCTGTAACATTAACAGCTACAGCAACCGGTGGTGTCAGTGTTCAGTATAAGTTTATGTATGGTGCAATAGTCCTGCGTGACTTCAGTGCTGTAAGTTCTTATACATTCACACCGACAACAGCAAAAACATATACGTTTACAGTAGTGGCACGCGATTTGAAAGGACTTGACCCGGTAGCAACAGTAACTTCGCCGGTAGTCACTTTCTCCACCCGTACCGCTCTAACCGCGGTGTCGTTAACAACTACTCCGCTCAATAATGTATTACTGGGTACACCAGTCGTATTGACGGGTACTGCCACTGGTGGCGTAAATCTTCAGTATAAGTTTATGCTGGGCACCACCATACTACGCGACTTTAACGCCAGTAACACTGTCTCATGGACGCCGCTATCTCTGCGCGCATATACTCTTACCGTTATTGCCCGCGATTTGGGTGGTGTTGATCCTGCTGCAATTGTAACATCATCTGCTGTTACAATTACCACTAAGACAGCATTGACCGCGGTAGAATTAGCGACTACACCATCAGTCGGTATCATATTGGGTACTACCGCGACATTAACCGCCACCGCAACAAATGGCGTAAATGTTCAGTACAAGTTTATGACCGGCACAACTGTGCTGCGCGATTTTGCCAGCAGTAATATCTTGTTGTGGAAACCGGCAACGCTGAAGACATATCCTCTGACAGTAATAGCCCGTGATTTGGGTGGTGTTGACCCTGCTGCCACCATTACATCATCGACAATTAACCTGACTGTTAAAACCGCGTTAACCGCTGTGTCATTAGCTACGTCACCTGCCAGCGATGCCGTTTTGGGTAATGCTGTTACCCTGACTGCCACCGCTACAAATGGCGCATATGTTCAGTATAAGTTTATGAATGGCGCAACTATCCTGCGCGACTTCGCCGTCAGCAATACCTATGACTGGACACCGTCAACCGCAAATACATATAGCCTGACAGTAATCGCCCGTGATACAAATGGTGCTGACCCAACCGCCGTGGTGGAATCTGTCGCCGTATCCCTGCGGGTAAGGTCGGTACTTACCGCGGTGTCATTAGGCGCGTCACCGTTGACCCCTACAGTCGTTAACGGTCCGGTTACATTAACCGCCACTGCCACTGGTGGTTCATCGCTGATGTATAAGTTCCTCGACGGAACAACAGTAATTCGTGACTTTGAAGCAGGCAATACCTGTATCTGGACACCAACTGATGTCACAACACATAATCTGACAGTAGTAGCGAAAGATATTTTGGGCATAGATCCAAATGCTACTGTTGTTTCTGCTGTCTTGCCACATGATGTAATGCCAACATTAACCGCCGCGACATTGGCCGCATTGCCGACAACCGGCAAGGTCGGCGTTCCGGTAACCCTTACCGGAACTGCTACCGGTGGCGCCTCGGTACAATATAAGTTTATGTATTGCACCGTTGTCCTGCGCGATTTCAGCAGTAGCAATACCATGATATGGACACCGGGATTTGTAAAAACTTATCTTAATCTGACGGTAGTAATAAAAGATACCAAGGGTACAGATCCGACAGCAACAGTCACCTCACCGGCAATCAGTTATGTGGTGACACCATAAGTTAGTAACCGGAAGTAATGGAATAAATGGACTTTCGTTAAATAATCACTTCGACAAGCTCAGTGACCGGTCGCTGAGCCTGTCGAAGCGACCATTTTAAGCAGATGGATTTTTGAAGGCGAGAGATCTTTAAATAATAGTAGATAACAGCAGAATTACAAAATATTGTAATTCTGCTGTTATTTTTTATTATAATTTTTAATTTACCATTCATCGCAAACTATTGACATGTACATGTCAGTGTAGTATCGTTGTTGTAACATACAGCTGTAATACATGTTGATAAATAATTACAGTTATTACGCCACTATTGACAATTTTTGTTGTCTAAAAAAGATGTTTATTAAATCGGTTTAGTAATTAATAACAGTATTTTCGTTCAAGGTCACTTCGACAGGCTCAGTGACCGGTCGCTGAGCCTGTTGAAGCGACCATGTTTAAACAAATTTCTCTTTGAAAGAAAAAGTCCTGTAATTACATAAACATAAATCCATAACTGTTAAATCATTGGAGGTTAACAATGAAAACTATCCCTGTAACCGGATTTTATCCGAAAGTATCAATGATGCTGAAATTATTATTAGCATTATCTATTGCTATTCCCTGGTTTAGTTTCGCTACTGAAACAGAAAATCGCGGTTTGCGGGTATTGCCTGCGCCTGGTGCTGTTGTGATAGATGGTAAAGTCAATGATTGGGATCTGAGTGGTGGTATTTTTGCCTGTGGTGAACTGGAACATCTGCGTGACAACAGTTCATTATGGTGCCATACCATGTATGATGCTGATAACTTATATGTTTTGGCGCGTTGGAAAGATCCAACCCCTATGAACAACCCGGAAGCATTGGGTGGACACGGTTTTAATGGAGACTGTCTGCAAATACGCTTTATCATGTTCCCGGGAACAAAAGAACAAACGGCGTCATGGTGGGATGGTTGGCGCGATAATCAGGGACGCCTGGTGTTAGGACGCAGTTGTCCGGGGAAAACAAATGGATTCCCGGATAATGTTATGCCAAACCTTGAACCACTGGAAAATGGCGCGAAACAGGCATTTATGGTAGATAAAGATGGAAAAGGTTATTCGCAGGAATTAGCGATTCCGTGGAAATTATTAAGCATTTCCGGACGCGTCCCTGTAACTGATGAAAGTTTCAAGTTTACTATTGAACCTAATTTCACCGCAGGTGCATTTGGTCGCATAACTATCAAAGATATTTTTGATGAAAAATCTAAAACTCCGGACCGTGTTTTCACTTTCCGCTCTTTTAAGGATTGGGGTTGGGCAACTGTAGTTGCAAAAGGTAAAGTTGACCCGCAATCTGTGCGTTTAGCAGATGGACGCACTTTTCCTGTAAGTATGCGTGAAGGTGTTCCTTCGGTAGATTGGACAGGTTTAATCAAACGTTTCGAATGGCCGGGATTTAAACCAATTACCTTTGATATGCCGTTCACCGGATATGTTTCTCTTAATTTAGTAGCAGAAGATGGTACCGTAGTACGTCATCTTTTAAACCAGGATGCCCGCACTGCAGGTCCGGTAACAATACAATGGGATGGCCTGACTGACGCTACATATCGTATACCTGGCCAACCTGTTCCAGTGGGAAATTATAAATGGAAAGCCATTGCGCACCCCGGTGCGACATTATCTTTGCGGGGTTGGGCAGGTTTCGGCGGTCGTGCCCCATGGCAGGCAACCCCGGAAGATTTCTGGTTGGGTGACCACGGCGTACCGAGTGCTGTTGTAACCGATGGCACCCAGATGTATCTTGCTTGTAACGGTGCGGAGGGTGGACGTCATTTAATCTCCACCGATTTCGATGGCAAATTAATTTGGGGTCTGCAAAATACAACCAGCGCCAGTGACCCGGAAATTATTGCTGTCGACAAAGGTTCGGTTTACGTATTGCACGAAAAAGTATCATGGATGAATTCATCTATCATGATGACCCGTGTTGACGCGAAAACCGGCGCGTATAAACAATGGACCGGACGTAAAACACATATTCTAAATGTTAAGGACGTATTTACTGATGGTAAAACAGACCATTTAAATGGCATTGACGCGCGTGATGGTATGATTTATGCCACTACCGACGACAGTCTGGTTATCATTGATGGTGATACCGGTAGTTTAGTTAAGACATTTCCTTTAGTAAAATCAGGCGCAATTAAAGTATTTGATGCCGAAAAGGCATATGTTATTTGCGAAAAGGATATTTTAGCTGTAAATATTAAGAACGGTGAAACGAAAGATGTTATAAAAGGTCTGGTTAACCCACAATCTATAACACTCGATGCAAAAGGTCGTATCTTTGTCAGTGTTGGCAATCCGGATAATCAGGTAATTATCTTCAACGCAAAGGGAAAAGAACTTAAACGTGTCGGTGAAAATGGTGGTAGACAAATTGGTCCATGGCAATCAAACCGAATGTTAAGTCCTGCCGGGATAGCAGTGGATATCCAGAATAAATTGTGGGTGATGGAACACAACGCATACCCAAAACGTGTAAGTGTGTGGGAATTAGGTAAAACCGGAATCCCTACAAAAACTACTTTTGTGAAAGAGTTTTTCGGTCCTACTCATTATGGCGCATCCGGTGCCGCAATTAATCCACGTGACCCGGATTTAATGGTCAGTGAAGGTTGTGAATGGAAATTAGACCCCAAAACAGGTTTGTCTGTATGTCTCGGTACATTTGACCAGTCCATTCATCAATTTGCTACATATCGCGAAGGTACAAATGGCAAATTATATCTTATTACAAACAAAATGCGTTACGGTGGTGGAGCAATGCAAATTTGGGAACGGTTAGGTGACGCAAATTACAAATTACGTGTAGAAATTGATAATGATATTAAAGATGCTGATAAAAAAGTTGGCAATACCGAGATATGGACTGATTTGAATGATGATGGTCAGAAACAACCTAATGAATTGCAAAACCGCGTTGGCGCGTTATATTGCTCCGGCAGTAACAGTTGGTCATTAAACCTTGGACCGGATTTAACCTTCTATGGTCTTGATAAATCAGACGGAAAATTAAAAGCACTCGCTATTGACGGATTCACTGAAAATGGCGCGCCTAAATATGATTTCGCAAAATTAAAGACCTTGCCAGATGCCATGAGCAATGGTTATCAGACTAATTATAGTTGTGCTGTGCCAAGTGCAGATAATAAAACGATTTTAATTAACTTATCTGTTAAGGGCAATCCTGCCGGATTCCTTTGGGAATGTTTTGACCTTGCGTCCGGAAAGTTATTATGGACATACCCGAATCCATATTTCCAGGTACATGGTTCGCATCTTGCCCCGGCACCGGAAAATGGTTTATTCCGCGGTGCATATGGTCCCATTGGTACGGCTAACCTGCCGGGTGTTGGCAACTTTTGGGTTATCAACGGTAACCTTGGCGAGTGGTGGGCACTTAGTTCTGATGGTTTCTACGTAACCCGCATATTTAATGGTAATGTATTTGAATGGGTTTGGCCGGCGAAACCATTACCCGGTACCGATATGACAAATCTGCCGGCAGGCAGTGGCGGCGAAGATTTCGGAGGAAGTCTGACCCAGGCGAAAGACGGTAAAGTCTACATCCAGGCTGGAAAAGCCGGAGCATGGAATGTGTTATTGAATGGGTTGGAAAAAACAGTTGTTATCCCCGGTGGAGCAATAACTATCAGTGATGATGATACCAGGAAAGCGCTTGCAATGCGCGAACAAGCACTGCAAGTTTCTGCCGGTGGTCGCTTGGCAGTACGTGAAATATCAGTTAAGTTCAGTGGTAATTTCGACAGGGATTTCGCCACTTGCGATCGGGTATCTTATCAGAAGACAGATGAAGCGGCAGTGAAATCCGCGTTAGCATATGATGATATTAACTTATATGCCGGATGGCAGGTTAAAGATGCCACCCCATGGATAAATGGCGCTCAGGATATATCACAAATGTATTCCTGTGGCGACACCGTAGACCTGCAACTTGCCACTGACCCCAAAGCAGACCCGAAACGTGGGGGTGCCGCAAAAGGCGACCTGCGGGTATCAATTGGCAACCTTAACGGTAAACCTACCGCAGTTCTTTATCGTTTCAAAAGCGATGAGAAAAAGCCGCGAACCTTCAGTTCCGGCGTGGTACAGGGTTGGGTAGTTGATTATGTTGATGTAATAAGCACAGCGGAAATCAAGGTGAATTTAGATCCGAACAAAGGATACACTGTTGAAGTCGCTATACCTTTAACTGCCCTTAATCTTAAACCGGCGCCAAAACTTAGCCTGCGTGGCGATGTTGGCGTAACCCATGCCGACCCTGCCGGTGTTCGCACCCGACTTCGCACCTACTGGTCAAACCAGTCAACCGGTCTGGTTGATGACATTGTATTCGAATTGCAGCCAACCCCGGCAAACTGGGGCGAGTTCCTGTTTGAATAATTAATAACTAAAATAGAGATATTTTGACATGATTAACATGATTGACATGATTTTGCTTCGCACTTTCATTGGATAAATCATGTTAATCATGTCTAAAAAACGTATAAAAAAGGGGTAACTAATGCGAAAAATTATTACCGTTCTCATTTCAATTCTGCTGGCATCCATGCTTTTTGCACAGGATACCGCATCCGCTAAAATTGGCGTTCCTGTCAGTTATCAACTTCCCACCACTGGTCCTTTGCCAAAAACATATCTTGTTACTCTGGCCATTGTTGACCCCAAAAACACTGATTGGATTATAAGTCAATTCGCTTCCGGTGTTGTACGAACTGTTACAACAGAAAATGGCGGAAAATTTTCTGAAAACTGGAATGGGTTGGATGATAATTATATGCCGGTTCCCCCTGGTGATTACGCGGTAAAAGGAATATATACCCCTGCGCATAAATGGCCGGCGAATGACGAATGGCACGCGATTACCCCCAAGTTTTTTGGCGGCATCTCCGGATGGTTGCCTTCACCGGACGATTGGAAAGCGAAAGAGCCATTTGGCGGCGATCCGGTTGGCTCTCCATTAAATGATGTTGCGGTGTCACCTAATGGCATCGCGGTATTTTATTACGGTTATCTGGAAAATGGTCTGAATAATCCTATGGTAGATTTAAAGAAACCGGTTGGATACGACCAATTTATACGTGCTTTCGGTTCCGGTGGTGCTGCCGGTGGATCGTCTGTGGTTACCGATGGCGAAATGGTGTGGGCATTCAGTACAGACGGTGGCCCAAAATATGTTTATCGTGCTGATGGACGTACCTTTGGTAACAGTCCGACGGCAAACCGTCGCAATTCTTACCTTCCGGATGGATGGGTTACATCTATGGCAATATGGAGCAGTCCAACCGTTAAAGGGAAAAATAAGATCGGAAGAGCACACGTCTGAACTCCAGTCACGAATTCGTATCTC
>CAZNLA010000109.1:0-12927 GCA_964573385.1 uncultured bacterium | reverse complement strand
AGTGCTATGGCACTGTCAAAATCTTCATTATGTAAGTCAGGATAATATGTCCCAACCTGTTGTGGGGTCAACATACCTTTATATACAATGGTACGGCATGACAAACTAGAAAAATAGAAAACTTCTCCGCCGGGGAATTTGTTTCCAAATCTTATTTCGTCTTCTGAACGCTTACGGATTACATATAATTTGCGTTCAAATGCCATTTCGTCGGTGATATCAGCAGATTTTGCTATAAATATCTGCATCATATATGGTTCGCATTTTAAAGCAGAAGCGCCGATGTTGCCATTCCATGTCGGCACATCACGCCAACCTAATACAGTTTGGCCTTCCTGTGCTACGATTTCTTCAATATGTTTTTTACATGCCGTGCGTTGTTCAGCATCTAATGGCATAAACATCATACCTACGCCATAATTGCCTGCTGCCGGCAATTTGCACCCGGCATTGCTATGGAAAAATTTATGAGGAATCTGAATTAAGATACCGGCACCATCTCCGGTATCCGGTTCGCAACCACGTGCTCCACGATGGTCGATATTTATCAGAACTGTTAATGCCTGTTCGACTATTGTGTGACTGCGAAAACCTTTTATATTTACGACAAAACCGACACCGCAGGCATCGTGTTCATAGCGCGGATCATAAAGTCCCTGCGCAGGGAAACCTTCTGCACTCATGCTTGTGCTCCATTAAACCACCCAATTATATCCCCCGAAATTGCAGTAGTATATCTTTTATATATGCCGATACGAACGAAAAACCTGCCCCAATGAAAGAACAGGTTATATTCATATTACGGTGAATAGGGATATGTGACCAACATACCCAGAATAACAAAACCGTAAACCGGAACAGCAGGCCAAGCTATCACCCGGCGCGGTAATTTTAACAAAAATTCTCTACTTTTAGCAAGAAATCGAAGGAAAAGCAAAAAAGAAGCTCAGAAGACAGGTGTATTTAGTTTATATGACAATATTTACCAGTTATCACCGGCACGATACCTTAAACATTCAAAACGTTGAAATAAAACAAGTTTTTTGTAAATACAGGACTTTCGCTTTCAAAGAGAAATTTGCTTAACAATGGTCGCTTCGACAGGCTCAGCGACCGGTCACTGAGCCTGTCGAAGTGACCTTAAGCGAAAGTCCTGTAAATATATTCAACGCGAAATAAAAACAAAACACAAAGAGTATTTTAAAACTCTTTGTGTTCATTTCGGTCTTTTGAGGTGAATAATAATTGTGGGCTTTCCGTCACTGGTTAATTAATCTTTAAATATTGCTGATAATATACGTCCCAGTTCATTTTGCAGATACGGTTTTTTCATGAATAGCTTCAGGCCATTTTTATACATCTGCTGCATAATTGATTCATCTATCGAGGTAAACCCGCTGGCTAAAATAATTTTTGCCTGAGGATTAATAGATATAATCTTGTAAAAAGCTTCGATTCCATTAAGATTAGGCATCACCATATCTAAAATTACCAGAGAAATATCCGAACCTTTTTCTTCATACACCTGCACACTGTCCTCGCCATCGACAGCAGTGATAACATCATAACCTAAATCCTCAAGCATTAATTGTACGGTATCACGAACAATTCGTTCGTCATCGACTACTAAAATCAATCTTTTTTTCTTTGAAAGGCCGTTATCTTTAGGCATCTTTACCCTCGCATGCGAGATTATACTATTATTTTATAAGATAATACAATAGTTTTGATTTTTTTAATAAGGAATAAATAAGGATTTTTTCAGGTGTTATACTGATTGTATATTTATTTATATAGATAAATAATAAGGAAGTAAATTACAGAAAATCGCAATTCATCTGTAAATTGATTTTGCTTTGACTATCAATTATCGGTTACCGGAACTATTGAAGTTACAATTTAAACAGATTTTTTAATTATCACAATTCTTTTATCACAAGACTTTATAACAGGACTTTCGCTTTAAACTAAAATATACTTAAAAAAAACTCACTCCGACAAGTTAAGTTACCGGTCATTGAACTTGTAGAAGTGACTTTAATCAGTGGTTCTGTAATTATATCAATTTATCTAATACTTTACGCAGATGATGATATTCTGATTGTTATTTTAATGAACTATTGTTTGTCTTATTTTCTAAGTTCTGTAAAACATTGCGTCTCTACTGTTATATCTGTGCATTGTAAATTGTAAAGTTTATCCCTTCCAACCATAATCGGTCTCATTATTTAATTGGTAATCACCATCTGTTTCATTCATGAATGCCGGTTTTGTCACCACACTATTTGCATCCTGGCCACATTCTTTCTGATATTTGCTGAACTCTGTTGTCAGGTATGACTTGCCACCGAAACGCATCATTAATTCTCCGGTGGTTTGCCAGTAACAGTTATCATTAATTACAAACAAGCGTTCATCAACCGGGTCAATTATTGAATATATTGCCGCGCCGTAAGGTGCTTCGCTAAAAATATTGTGGCGTATGTAAACATTTCCCGGTTGTGTGCCGGGTTCTACCCGCCATATAAAAACATGGTGTCCCATCGGTTGCGGGTATATTTCTGATTGACGGGGTGGGGTTTCTGCCTGCATGCTAAAACCTTTGCCGGCATTTACACAGGTGTTATATTCAAAATATATCTGTTGCGATGGTTCGCGGCATTCGTAGGCAGACATACCAAAATTGCTGAAAAAGTTATTACGGAAATATAATTGTTCCGGTATATTACGGGTTTCGCCACCCTGATGCGTTACCCCGGAATCATAAATGTTATCAAAATAACAACCCTCAACAAGGTTATTACACGCGCCATCCCAATACTCAATGGCATTGCCAAAACGTATCTTTAATTCCCTGCTCCAAACCGCGCCACCAATAAAACGGAAATCACAATTACGTATGATAATATTACGGGTGTGAAATCCCTGATAACCGTGGACGCCGGAGTTCTGAAAAGATATATTCTCAATAATTATGTCGTGTTGTCCGCTTACCATCAACCGGTGTCCCCATAACGCACATTCGATGCTGGTGTAGGCCAGGCCGGGATTTATGGGTGAATATATATACAACGTTTCATTGTCCAGTTTTTCATCTGCGGAACTTTTACCAATGCCGGTATAGTGCCATTCACCGGGTTGTCCCAATTCATTCAGTTCCCAACGCATATTGCCACAAAACTCACCATTGTTGAAAATTATATTGCATACTTCGCTTTTAATTTCTCCGGTGAAACGCCATATAAATTTTATTTCTTCAGTCCATAGTCCTGCATCTCCAACAGATGTTGACCCCATGAAAACAGGTTTTTCACCATCGCCATACGCGCCATATGTGACCGGGCAGTTTTCAGTGCCGTTACGGGTATACAAAATATCACGAATCACGCTACCACGTTTAAAAAGCACAGTATCACCACCGCATATTTCGCGGTTTACATAACTTTTAATGGGTTGTAATGACGACAACCCGTCGTTAGCGTCATCACCATTAACAGGGTCGATATAAAAGATTTTTTCATTATCGCATTTCATTTTATTTTTACCTTATCCTTGAAAATGTTAACATCAATTATGTTGTACAGGGATATTCACCGCAAAGGAACGCAAAAGAGTTTAAATATTTTTTCTTTTGTGTTCTTTGCGTCCTTTTGCGGTGAATAATGCCTAATATTATTAATTATATAGCTCACGGCAACGCCATCACTTTTACACACATTTATAAAAGTTAATATTTATATGGAAAATAACCCCAATAGTTGTGCGGGGTTACATATTTGTAGATAATAATTCATTATCTATTTTCGACCCCAGAGCGGGTCGCATATAACATAGCAGAATGTCGGTAATTATATGCGACCCGCGCTGGGGTCGGTTTTACTATACGAAATCTTGTTCTATAAATATTCAACCCCGCTGGGGTTGGTTTAATTACACATTATTTTTTTTAAATAAAATATGTGTATAAGGGTAAGGGCAACACCGTTGAGTAATCTTTCTGATAATACCAAATCCCAACGGATTTTGCATGCGCCATTTTCATTTTTTCTTTTGTGTTCTTTGCGTCCTTTTGCGGTGAATATAAATAATTTGTTGGCTTCACTTATGTTAAATCTGTTACAGAAATTGGTTTACAATACGTATAAAGTTTGCCGGATATTCACAGTAGCGGTTAATTTGGTATTTTCCCAGGTCACCGGTCTTCTGTGAATAATAACGTTCCCGCCATGACCAGTTATCAGCTTTTCCTATTTCCGCTACGCGTCGCAGTGATTTTATAATACCTTCGCGGTCTCCCATGCGTGACCTTGCCCAACATTCCAGATACCAGACACGTCCCATGGCGGCAAGGTCGTGGCGGTCAATATTTTGCATTTCCCAATCTTCATAGGTATCCGGATGTGTAGAAATGCCTGTAGGCATACCGTTGTAAAGAAAATCAGGATTATCTCTTAATAACGGCCAAAGTATGGCAACTTGCTCGTTGCTGGCGACTCCCGTTGCCACGGCGACCCAGTCGACATCAGTGAAACCATGGTTACTGACGGCACCGTGAATCGGGTGGATATATTCCACACAATGGTCACCTGCCCAGAAATGCTGACGAAACGCAACTGTTAATCGGTTAGCTGTTTCCAGGCATTGACCTTCTTCACCTATGTCGTCTACACTGGCGAATAAACGTGCTGTTTGTGCCAGAGCATATGCTGAATAACATTGGTTAACTCCATCAAATTCCAGACGTGTAGGGCGTTCCAGATAAAAACCACCTCCCGGCATCATATCATCGGGTGTAATTTGCATTCGCAACCATTCCACTGCCCGGTGTAACCATGGTACTTGTTCCTTAAGCCATGCTATATCAGCAGTATGCTTAAAAATTGCATTAGCCAAAAGCAGAAAAGTAACATTTGCCAGTGTGCGCAGTGGATTGCCGGGAACCCAATGTGTAAAAATAGCTCCATTGGCTGATGCTATTAGTGGATATTTATTATCAACCATTGTTGTTTTGCCGGCAAGACCCGGAATTATGGCGAACGGAATCAACCCGTCTTCCCGTTGAAAATTTTTTACATATTCCCAACTTGCCAACACTTCTGACTGACGACCTAACCACAGTAAAGCTTCGGCAGACTGACCCCAGTCCAGGCCGGGATATGTGCTGTCTCCGCCATGTCCCTGACCATCGGCGCAGACGGAGAAATAGCCAAAGAATATATTTGGATTCAGGGCAGCCAAAACATTATATTCCGCGGCCTGGTAATATGCTTCCGCCAAATCATCAGGAAGTTTACTGGCTATTAGCGTCATTTATATCTCTTTTGAATAATGTTTGTCATAACATGGAATCGCATAAAGTTACTTCAGCATACTCAGTTACTGGTCGCTGTGTATGCCAAAGTAACAATTTTTAAAGTTTACTTTTGCGTTCTCTGCGTTACTTTGCGGTGAATAATTAATGATGATTGCTCACGCGCACTGGTTATTACCAAATACCGCGCAGGATATTCAGCATATCGTTATTTCGTATATTTCCTTCGTTATCAACTATGCCGAATCCCAATCCTTTATATGACCATATTGACCATGACACATTATTTTCCGCGAATATTTCAAGTGTATCTTTTAACCAACGCATGGCATCATTTGTCGGCGCGGCATCATACACCCCGAACTCACCGCAATAAAGCGATACATTGTGTTTGGCAGCGAATTCGAAAGATGCGGACATCAGTTCTTTCAGATGTTGTTTGTCGCTGACACGGTCTTCAAAGAACTCTGCCAGGTTATACAGCATGCCGGCAATGTGGTTGTTGTCTTCCGCGGTGGCGCGATTTGCGGCATCGCGTAACCCCGGTGAATTGCCGGGATAATTTACATTTTTTCCGTAATACATAACTTCCGGACTCCACGGCGCCATTTGATGTGTGAAGGTAAAAGGATTATAAAAATGGAAGTTATAAATAATATTCGGGTCATCAATCACTGCCATATCAACATAGGTACTGCAAACATTCCAACAATTGCTGCCAACCACAATCGGTCGTAACGAGTCAATTTCCCGTATGGCTTTCGTCGCTGCGGCAGCTAATACATTCCATTGTCCGGCAGTCGGTGCGGCAATTTCATTAGCCAGTTCAAAGACTGTATTGGGGAAACGTCCCAGATATCTCCGCGATAAAGTGCGCCACAGGTCAAAATAAAACTCCCGTTGTTGCGGGTCGGTAAAAAGGGGTGGGGTGGAATCCGGATTATTTACCGGGTCCATAAATGTGTAACCCGGCAGTTGGTGCATATCCAATATCACCTTTAACCCGGCATTTTCTGCCCATTCAATACCGGTGTCTATCCATTGCAACCCGGATTCGCGCAGACCGGTTACACCTGTGCTTTCACACATCATCGGGTAATCAAATGGCAGACGAATATTGTCAAAACCCCAATCCGCGATGCGTTTAAAATCATCTTCACAGACAAATCCCTGACGATGCTCATCTGTGTCCGGTGCCTGCGACAACCAACCGCCAAGATTAATGCCGCGACCAAAATCATGTTTAGTATTCATGTCGTTCTCCATTTTTTAACAGGATTATATCATTGCTTAATATCAATGTGAGTGAGCCATTATTATTCACCACAAAAGACCGCATAGACCGCAAAGAAAAGATTTTATTCAATCAAAATTGCAAAACCTCTGCAACAAAGAGTATTCCGGGTATCCTGCCCGGATTTTTGCGAACAGGATGCTCGCAATACATTAGGTCAACCAAATCCGTAAAAAAAACAAGATTTTTATAAAGGTCACTGAGCCTGTCGAAGTGACCCTTCTAAAAACTAAAAACTCGTCTCCATAATTCGTAATTAATAATTCGTAATTGCTTTCACTTTCCCGGGTTATATTCGGCCATATATTTGTACCCGCAAACGATATTTTCTACCGGAACTTCTACCCCGGTAACATTGCTGGTGAACAAAAACAAACCACGACCGTTATCTGTCGCATCTAAAATATAATTTATATCCTCAATAACATCTTCAGGTTTTCCATCTGGCAACGTCCTTGAGACAGATAATCCGCCCAGTAATAATGGCACTTCACCTTTCAGGCTGCGACGTTTGCGTAATTCGTAGGGGTTAACCCCACATTCGTATTGAAACCCCTGGAATCCGGAAAATCCTGCGTATATCATATCATCCACTAATGGCATCACATTGCCATCACAGTGATGAATAACGCGGATATCGGCATCAAGAAATGGTTCAATGGATAATTTTGCGTGTGGCCAATAAAATTGTTTCAGAAAATCCGGATCTACCATAGGCCCGCGATTAACGCAGATATCATGTCCGCAAAACAACATAGGTATAAGGTCCCATTCCCGCATCAGTTTAATCAGGACTTTATTTCTTTCCCGCGCTATTATAGCATCTTCCCAATAGATTCTTCCGACTTCTTCCGGATACAACGCGACAGCAGAAAGAAAAGCTTCATAACCATATTGAAAATACAGCGAAAAATTTGCGGGTGCTTCCCAGGCCGTTGCTAACAATTGAATATCTCCCAATCGTTGCAACAACGGTTCCCATGCGTTACGGTAATTCATCTCTGTTTGAATTGCGTCAAACTTTTTCAATACTTCATCTTCGCTGTCAGCAATTGCGTCGGCGCGTTCTTTCAATTCTTCCGGTTCAACATTGCTGAAACCTGCCTCTAATAGCGAACCGGAACGTATGGAATCAATATCAACTGGCACAATTGGTGGAACAACCGCGTCAACACCCAGTCGTTGGTTAGCTTTAATGACACCACCCAACGGGTCCTGCAGGTATGCATCGACTGATAAACCTGCTAATTCTGCCAAATTATGCACCCCCAGATTCCAACCGCCAACCATAGGAATACGGTCAATTTCTCCACCGGTAATCTGGTTTATTAATCTTTGTTTTTTAGTTAACATTTATTGCTACCTTTATTCTATCACCACATCGCGCACAAATTCGTTCATTCGTATACCCGCAGACTCTGGAGTAGTAGCCTTTTGTCCGTTAATTTGCAGGTTTTTTATATTTATTTTCTCTACCATATGGGTGGAATCAAACCCTATAAGATTAGATGGCGGGATGTTGGGGGCTATTACCTTGATATCTTCAAATTTGATATCATTTATTCTCCCGCGTTCATCACTGTAATTGCAGTAACCCTGGATTATGTGCAGTGTAATAAGTGCTGGCAAATGATTATCTGTTAACTGCTGATATTGCTGCTCCGGGTTTTGCTGGTATTGTGGTCGCTGGCAATCGTCCAACTCCACCCGTATATCTGTGAAAGATATATCGTGGCAATGGGCAAGGTCGCCATTCTGCACATCCATGGCTACATCCGCGGTGTGGATTATGTCGCAATCTGTAAAATGTATATCGCTGATATGGGTAGCGACGGTTTCCAAACCTATCTCCATTGCGCGTCCCCAGTCGTTCCATAATACGCATCGGCGCACCTGATAGTCGTGTATTGGGGAGGCATTGCATGGGAAAATACCATGTTGCTGTTGCAGGTCGGCAAAACTTTGGCGGTAGATGCCATCAAAGGTGAAATAAGCGTCAAATTGGTTTTGATAAAGCATTAATTTATAGATGAAAGGCCCCCAATTGTCATAACCTTTCAGGCAGATAGAGTCATCATAACTGCGGATAAAACTGTCTTCCACCACGCAATGCCGGCAATTAACAAAATCGATACCGTCTGTGTTATAACGCCAGTTGCCGATAATTTTTATATTGCTGATTGTCACATGGGAACTGGCGATTGGCACCACTGTCCATCCGGACGGGTCGCGTAGTGTAATCCCGTCAATTATCAGATTCTGACAGTCATAGGTACTGATAAGTCCGTTTAATTGCATCCGGTCGAACTTACTGCCATCCAGAATACCGCGACCGGTAATTTTAATATTATTTGCGTATTCAGCGAAAATTGCACCGTATACCACTGCGCCACCACAGATATACACTGTCTGGTTGCTGGTGATGGTCATTAATCCGGGACAATGAACGCCGGGACCGAAGTAAATGATATTCTGGTCAGTGGGGTCGGGTATATTAACTTCCATTGGGTTTGCGAAAAGATGCAATGCTTTATGCGACCCGTTAACTTCCACCACGTATTGACCTGGTTTATTGATAGCTAAGGTTATTGTATTGCCGTTAATTACCGGATTTATTTTCGCGGATTGTGGTCGTACCTGTACCGTTTTCACCGTATCAGCACTGTTTATAACTACCTGCACCGGTTCTGCCATGTCCCAACTGGCAAAAGAGGCAATCTCGGTCTGGTCTTTCGGTCGTTGGTACCCCGGCCATACCTGATTAAATGGAAACGCGGATACCCGCGCCTGATGTGTGAAAACAGCATGGTCATTAACAGTGATGGTGAAATCGGTTGCCGGCAATTCTTCACCCGGTGCGGGATGAATAATAAGTTTCTGGGTGGTGAAATATGCATTCGTTATTGCATCTGCAATGGCGCGCATTCCCTTATCACCCGGGTGTGCGGCAACACCGGCATGATCATAACTGCGTTCCGAACGGGCGTAATTGCTTTCGTCATTGCCCAAATGGCTGATGTCAATAAATATGCCACCGACATTAATGCATGCCTGTTGTAGTATTTCATCTTTTATTTTATCGGCCCAAAAACAACTTCTCACCAGCATAATTGTGTCGTCTGATTTTTTAAAAGTCTTAAATAAATCTTGCAGGCGTATTTTAAAATTATCCCGGCTTTCGTCATCTATAAATTGCGCGACATTTTCACCAATTGCAAAAATAATAACATCTGGCTGAAAGGCGATTTCTTCTTTAAGTGAGTTTTCAATATCGTAATCAATAAATTGACGTTCAAAATCCGCTATATTTCTTATTCGTGCCATCGGTTGGCATCCGGTTCTGTCATGAAACTGTCGCAGCAAAATATGAACAAAATCGTTTTCAATTGAACTGGCAGCCATGCCAAAATCGTCCGTCCAACCGATATCCGGTTTTGGCGAATGTCGGGTAATGCTGTTACCAAGTATCAGAATCCGTTTGTTATACATTTAATGCTCCTGGGCAGATTTTAGTTTTCAGTTTTTAATATAACAGGACTTTCACTTCAGGTCACTTCGACAGGCTCAGTGACCGTTATTTTTTACCGGTCACTGAGCTTGTCGAAGTGACCACGTCTGAAAACTGAAAACCATATTCCGTTCTCTGTTTTCTTTGTGACTGCTGGTATATCCTGCATAAAACAAAAAAAAGGACCGCACATTGTGCGGTCCTGCTTTTCAACTATTTTTCAAATCCAAACTCAACTTCGTTTGCCCAATGTTCTGTCCAGTCTACGGTGAAAGAACCGTTGCGTTTCGCCACACTGCGACCTTTGGCAAGTTCCATACATCCAACACCATTATTGTCATTTACGCGGAATGAAAACTTGATATTTTGTCCGGCATCCAATGCTTTTTTGACGTGTGGTATTTCTGTCCATGGCAGTGAACATTCAACAATACGCATATTGCCTTCATGTATTGATACCAATTGTCCGCCTTTTGCTGGTCCGTCTAGTGGTGATTTTGGCTGACGCGGGTAAAAATGTTTGTGTGGCATGTCAGGATATTGCAGGCGCCATATTTCTGTGCCACCACCATATGCTGGCGCAACTGAGTTTAGCGCGTATTCGTAGTCGGTGTCTTTATAATAGGTGAATCCCGGCATTGTGCCTGGTGGGAAGGGGTACCAATCCTTCTGCGCGACCGGAATCACATTGAAAGCGAGTTGCACATTGTCATGGTTTGGCGCGTTTCCGGCGGGTAGGTCCGGACGTCGGCGGTAACTGAATCTGCGCACACCTTCCGGCCAGGTATAGTCCATTCGTTGCGCGATATTTTCTGGCACTACGCATTTTACCGCATCTCCCCATTTTTGCGCGTCTCCGATAATGGTATAACTTTCCGCGCCATAAACACCCTTCCAATTACCCTGGGTGTTGGTATCTGTCTTCAGGAAAGTAACTGCTGGTAATTTACCACTGGGTGCTGCTGCCACCGGTGGTGCGGCATCAATGAATATTCCATGTAATGACGCTTTAAGATTCTTGTTTAATGTCCATACACGTACAGATACTTTCTGACGGATAATCCATGACAGATATTTGCCTTCGCCAAAGTCGGTGACTGATTGTTCGTCCAATATCTCCGCGGTATCAGGATGAACTAACTGTATCTTCTGGTAACGTGCAGTGCGGTCAATGTCTACCATATATAATGATAATTGACGAGGATTACCGTCTACCGGGGTAATATCAAAACTGAAATATGTGTCAAATGGTGACCAGTATATTCCCGAGCGATCTTTGGCATCATCCGCTACCCGTTGTAACGCACGGATATCATTTGCTGCACGTGACCATTTTTGTTCTGATTTATTAATGCCTTCTTTTTTAATTTCATAGGTGTGTTCCGGATAAAAATAATACGAATCATCACGGGTGGCAAAACGCAACATACCACCTTCCGGGGTTGAATCCGCTATCTTTGCCGCAAAGTAGAAATTATCTTTGTTATATGCCATATATCCCGATGCGATACCCTTTTTAAAGGTATCATCATATTTAACAAACGGTAACCATGCAGATTCCATTAATGTAGGTTGTTGTGTCCCCTGACTGATAATAGTCTGTGGTAATGCATCTTTCCAATCATCCAGTTTGCCGTCAACAACAATATCACGTTTAGCGATGACATTTATATGCATGATTTCTTCATGCACTGACACGCCATCGGCACCGGCATCAATACTTAATGTTAATGGGTAATTATTATCTGTGGTTGCTTCTCCACCAGTAATCTTTACCATTACATCCTGGGTTTCATTGCCGTTTAATGTTACTGTCGCGGGGGCATCTAATGTCAATTTTCCCAGAGATACATTCAACTTTCCGCTTATTGTCCGGTTAAGCACATTCGTCAGTGTCAATCGTAAAACTGGCTGTTTGTCGATTGGTGAAGTCATATCGTGGCATACTGTCGCAAATGGTTCAATACCGTCTATTTTTGCTGTTTTCACTGCTTCAACTAATTGTGCAAATGATCCTTTTTCACCATTTGAGCGCAGGAAAAATCCGCGGCCATCTAATGGTACTGTTATTTTGCCATCTTTAGTCGCTACCGGATTACCATAAAAATCGTACAGGTAATATTTCCCGCCACCATCCGGCAACGTCATACTGGCATTACTCAATATTTCCGGACTGATTATCGCTTTTTCCAGTGCCTCACGTTCTTTGGCAGGGGCATCTGCAGGCATGGCGGCAAGTTGTTTCTTTAATTCAATTTTATGGGCATTTTCGGCCAAACCACGTGCGGTGCGATACAAGAATAAGTCTGACCCAAACTCCTCGCCAAGGTCGCCGACAACAACAATCGTGCCATCTTCCTGGTTAGTTATTCCATTTGCGTCTTTTTCGCCGTCAAAACAGATAACCCATGGCAAGCCATTTTTAAACAGGATTTCTTTAAAGGGGCGTTCGCCGATAAAATGGGTGGTTGCGCCGACGGATGCCGCAACCGACCAGGCATTTGTCATTTTAATTCTGGTTGATTTACCACCATCCAAACGAACATTAACGTCATAAAGGTTGGCGATATTACCACCAAATACACCCATAGCGCGGTCATAACCGGCAGCACGGTTGCAGGCAATAACTGCCGCTACACGGTCGTCGGTATTTGCTACCCAACTTTCAGTATCCCATATTTTAACCCGACCATTCGGTCCCTGGCGGTCAACCCATTTCTTAATGGTTGCGTGCGAATCCATTCCCTGGTAATGAACGCTGAGAAAGTCAAACCATTTAAAGTAATCATATTTACCGTCAGCAACTAATTTATC
>CAZNLA010000108.1:0-12946 GCA_964573385.1 uncultured bacterium | reverse complement strand
ATCCGCACAAAAAAAGTCAGGATTTTAGGCGGAACTTTTATAATGGTCACTGAGCCTGTCGAAGTGACCACCCCTAAGAACCTAATCCCTAAACCCCTATTCCATAAAATGATTAAAAATGATGCAAGATGGGTATCAATTAGTTACCTATGACAACTAATATGTCATTTGGTAAGGATGGGCAAAATTATGCAATATAGCGAACAGGTGATAGACCATTTTAGCGCACCCCGAAATGTGGGGGTTATTGAGGATGCAGACGGTGTTGGTACCGTGGGCAACCCGGTATGCGGCGATGTAATGAAGGTGTATCTAAAAATAGAAAATAATATCATTACCGATGTAAAGTTTCAGACTTTTGGCTGTGGCGCGGCGATTGCCACCAGTAGCATGGCTACCGAACTGATAAAAGGTAAAACCGTTGACGAGGCTTTGCAGTTATCCAACAAAGCGGTTGCAGAAGCATTGGGCGGTTTGCCACCGGTAAAGATGCACTGTTCGATGTTAGCTGAAGAAGCCGTAAAAGCCGCTATTGAAAACTATTACAGCAAACAGAACGAAGATGCAGCAAAAGCATAATATAGTATTTACAACCTTAATTTTGCTGATAGCGATATTATTGCTGTCAAAAATTAAATCAATAGTGGGCCTGACATCCTTAGAAAATTTCCCTTTAAACCGGGAAATTTTCGCTGTTATAAATGGCACGCGAACACCGTTGTTAGACACCATCTGCGGGTGGATTGTATTTCTTGGCAAGGGTGAGGCATTAATCCCGGTTTTACTGATACTGGTAATCTGGCAGCGAAGTAAAGTACAGGCTTTTTTAATGGCAATTGCCACTAATTTTTTAGTGGTAGAATTGTTGAAAAAACTGTTTTACCAGGCACGTCCATCAAACCTGACATATTATCCTGATACCCACGTACTGCAAAACACCATATTTAACGGTCACGTATTATATAACTTCGCCGAATTACAATTTAAATCTTTCCCGTCAGGAGATGTGGCGCAGACCGCCGCGTTGGCAGCAGTATTGTGGCCACAAAAATGGCCATACCGCATATTATGGATGCTGTTTGTTATTCTCATCGCCTGGGGTCGCATGTATGCCGGCGTTCATTTTCCGTTAGACACCGCCACCGGCATTATCATTGGCAGTCTCTGCGGGTACGGCATCCGTCATTTTTTGACCCTGCATATTGCGGGAAATAGAAGTGATGAAAAAAGCACCGGGCAAACTGGCGAACATAATGAAGAAACGATAAAGTAAGGCCATAGAAGTAATATGATCTGCCCTATACCCATGCATGGAAAATACCGCGACAGCAACTGCTTCCTGTACCCCTAATCCATTTATAGATGTCGGCAACAATGAAGAAAAATATACTAAAGTCCACAAGGTTCCTATTTCCCACACATAAACATAATAGGAATCCGGCAAAAATAATTTAAGCATAAAAAATGTGCAAGCCATGTGGATAGATGTGAAAAATATTGCACCCAGAAGCGCTTTTGGATTTTTTATACCAATCAATAATGATGCGAATAATTTTTTAATTATACGAATAATTTTGGCTTTTATGCCTGTTTCTTTAACTTCAGTCATCCCGATTGCGGGTGCGATTATTAAACTTACTGCTGCTTTAGCACTATAAAGCTTCATTAATGCATGCCAACTAAAAGGGACCATACAAAACCATGTAACAGTTCCAAGTATTCTATCCATCACCAAAGACGCGGTGATTTTAGCAGGATCATAACCTTCGTATGTCGCCCCACCTAAACGTAAAACATCACCCCCCACAGTACTGGGGAGAAAATTATTTGCAAATAAACCGGCAAAGGTTAACCGTAATGATTCCATTAATGGCATATCAACACCGGCAGCACGCACCATAACAAACCATCGCAATGCAATGGCCAGACGAGAAATGAATATTAAAATTAACGCGTAGATAAGATTTTCTACCGGAACTTCTCGCATTCGCGACCAAATATCAGAAATTTTCCCCTGTTTGCTTAAAATATAATAAAGCAAACCCAAAGCTAAAATAGTTCCGGCCCATTTAACGAACATCATATAATTAATTTTTTTCATTTACTTACCATATCTTTCATTTTATCAAATACAACACTTTCGCTTCTTTATATTAGTCGCTTCGACAGGCTCAGCGACCGGTCACTGAGCTTGTCGAAGTGACCTTAAGCGAAAGTTCTGAAATATTAACTTCTTTATCAGACACAAACATCCTGCATTAGTTCATAAATCACAGTATTTATTAACAGAACTTTACATTTCAGGTCTTTCATTTTTTAAATCGGTCATATTCGTCGGATCAGTCCGATAAAATTGGGAAATTGTACCCAAAAGCGGAAAATGCCTGAAAATATTCGCTGAAATTGGTCTGGTAAGCTTAAACGAAAATGCTGTAATTAAAAAAAGATTATTATTTACGTCACCAAATGTGCTAATTTATAATAAAATGCAATAATTTACAATAAATGCAAACAACTGTTTTCTAACTCATATCTCTACATAATTTTATATACATAATTGAGAATAATTTTTATGAAAAAATCTTAAAAAAATCAAAATATCTCTTGACTATTTGGTAATCATGTGGTTTTATATAGTCATTCGTGCCCATTGCAGGGTATTCACGGGTATTTCTGCCCAAATTATTTTGAGGTAATGATGGATATTTACGGCGAATCCGAAGGTCATGTAGTTGACGATCGCAGCCGAATATGTGTCCCAAACCGCTTTAAATCTTTTTTTGAAGTAGGTGGTTATCTCATGCGTGATTTTAGCGGGAACTGCCTGGTATTTCATCCGGCATCACGGATGGAAGCAGTTAAAACGCAAATAAATGAATTAAAACAGCAATTGTCGTCAACCGAACCGACTCATTTTATCCAGGCGCAGCAAGCCAGCGAATTGTTATCGCGATATGTTGGCATAATGCAACCGGTGACGATGGACGCGCAAGGCAGAATAGCTTTGCCATCCGGTTTACGCCGACGTGCTGGTATTGATAACACCGTTGTCTTTTTGGCATTGGGTGATAGATTAGAAATATGGGATCAGGAAAAATGGCAAAGTTATGAAGATACCAGCCTGAACCCGGAATTCATGTCACAGACATTATCCGCTGTTTCTCCGGTAAAACGGGGAGAAAACGAGTAGTCGCCATTAAACTGGCTGATTTTTTTCTCCGGTCTGTATTTTTAAATGCAGTCCGCGGAGTCCAGGTGGTCACCTTGGGCTTCATCGCTTAGTTAAAGTTTTTATCATTGTCGACGGTATACATACCGTCTCGCAGCAACGTTTTTACGTTTGAGGTGACCACATGGCAAATCAGGCAACAGCATTACGTCTGGAAGAAGAGATTCAGGAGCAGATGGTCCTGGAATCGTCGCGCAGTATTAAGCAGCGGCCGTCCCAATTCGTCCAATTTTTAGAAAAAAATGGAACCAGAGTTATTCTCCCAACCTTATTACTTTATTTCGGCTTAATGGCCGGTTGTAACGTAATCACCGCTTACCACGACCATCAGCGCCAGCGCGCCAGTCGTCAGTTGCAGCAGTTAGATGTTGAAAAACGTCATAATATGCTGGTGTTGGATAAACTGGCGACCAAACCGCGGATGCTGAAACTGGCTAAAGTAATTGGGTTGGAACAACCGAGTTCTGAACGGATTCATATCATTAAATCCGCCAGCAGTGGTCCAATTCGTCAGATTGCAAAAGTGAAAAGCAAAAAAGTTGCCTGGAACTCACGTACCGGGTCGCAATTAGCCGCCTTTGTAAAAAGAGTAGCACATGGACCAGGCGTTGCCACCCTCAACGATTAAATTCGCTTGCCACAATATCAAGCCTTCCTAACTTGAGCAGGAAGGCTTTTTTATTCACTAATTGGTGATATAATGACCGAATCCAGTCCACGAAAACCTATTTTTAAGAAGAATATAATATATGCCACCAGATGGTTTGGCATGATGTTTATTATCATTTTTACATGGATATTCTTATTACAGATAGCCCAATTGGGTAAATTTGCAAAAATGGGTAGTGGTCGTAACGATGAAGATGTTATCAGGCATCAACGTGGCAGAATACTGGACAGGAATGGTAAAACATTAGCAATTGATGATGTATCCGTTTCGGTATACTGTGACCCGGTAATGGTTACTTTCCCCGGTGAATCACGCGCGGAAACAATGTTAGACCCCAACGCTTCATACAGTACCCAAAGCGGCGCAATCGTTTTTGTAATTAAACACCTTGCCCCAATATTTGGCTGGAAAGAAGAAGATTTATATAAAGAGATTACCCGTATTCCGGAGTTTGTGTGGGTAAAGCGAAGTGATATTACCCCGGTAGATGTAACTGAAATCAGAAGTTATAACATGCCGGGTTTAAAAGTCGCTCCTGACGGCAGAAAATATTATATAGAATTTGACGTATCAAAATTTACTTACACTGACGGAATAGCGGATAGTATTGGCAAAATAATAGATTTGCCCGTCCCGGTAATCGAAAAAGAACTGGGTGTAATACCGGATAAAAAGAAAGAATATCAGCAATATTTAAAAATTCATCCGGAAAAAAATCCCATTGCACAGGATAAAAAAGCTCGGTTATTTCGCCTAAGTGAAACAGCAACAACAATAGAAAGAAAACAGATAGAAGATTTAAGGTTGGCGGGAATAGGATTTGTTGATGCCGGGCAGAACATCTCCCTTGGTTGTTATACCAGGGCGTTTCGCGGTATTAATCCCATCGCCAGCATTGACGATACTGCCGCAATGCTGGCACCGATATTAAATATGGAAGTTGCCAAATTAAAACGGGCTTTGCAGGGCAAGTTGCGATATGTTTCTATCAAAAAGAATCTTTCGGACATGGAACATAAAAAATACAGCGAATTGCAGGCATCAATATTTGTAGTAAAACCCGGTAAAATTTTTGAAACCATGGGCAATAATAACGACGACCCACGGGAAAAATTAGCAAAAGCGGCAGAAAGATTATACCGGTTAATTCATAATCTTAAGAAAGACGACCCACTACAACCACGTGCCGGAAAACCGGAATTAATATCATTGTCAGACATCATTGCTAAATTATCCCCTGGGGCAACCCCCGGAAAAATGGTTACAATCGGTGAAAAAGCGAAAAACAGCGAGATAATATTACCCATTAAACGCCTTATTTTATCCCTGGAAAATAAACCCATACCAGGTGTAGTTTACGGTTTGCCAGGTGTAAAAACCGAAGAGAAAATGGTGCGGGAATATCCATATAATTCTATTTTGTCGCAAACATTGGGGTATATGGAGCAAACCGGAAAATATAAATTTGAAGGTGTTTTTGGGTTAGAAAAATGGTTGGAACCGAAATTAGCCGGCATTGACGGAAAAGAGATACAAACTCGCGATGGTCGCGGAAACGCGGTACCGGGTACATACAACAGAATTGACCCTATAGACGGCAAAGATGTGACCACAACAATTGATATTAATATTCAGGAAGTTGCGGAAGACGAAATCACAAAGTCGGTAAAAGAACACAAGGCCAAGGGTGGGATATGTGTTGTATTAAACCCAAAAAACGGTGAAATACTGGCGATGGCAAGTACCCCCAGTTGGGACGCGAATAAACGTGGTGAATACAAGGGTTCGTGGGTTAACCCCATCATCAGCAACGTATACGAACCGGGATCCACATTTAAATTAATGATTACCACTGCCGCATTGGACACCGGAAAAATTCGTCCCGGACAACAATTTATCAATTGTACTGGCGCATTGTCTATTGCCGGTGGACGACCAATACACGAAGCACATAATGCCCATGGCGCGGTGGACGCGAAAAGACTAATGGAACAATCATGCAATTTAGGTGCGGCATTATTAGCTTACCGTATGGGATATGACAAAACAGTCGAATGGGCAAGAAAATTTGGTTTTACCCAACGAACCGGACTGGAAAAGATGATAAATAGCAATATTAAATACCAGACCGAAGCAGCAGGCAGAATGCCATTGAAAGAGATGCACGAACGCGGGTCAACATTGGCACAGGTAGGTTTTGGACAATCTATTACCATTACCCCACTGCAACTGGCGGCAGCATACGCCGCTATTGCTAACGAAGGCGTATATATTGCACCACATTTATTATCCGATAAACAGTTGGAAACCCAACCGGAAACACACCGGATATGCAAAAAAACAACCGCAAAATTGATGATGGATTATATGGAAAATTGCGTGATGAATGGCACCGGTACCGCCGCGGCAATACCCGGATATAAGGTGGGTGGTAAAACCGGAACAGCACAGAAAGCAGTAAGTGGTTTCGGGTATTCCAAAGGCCTGCATGTGGGATCGTTCTGTGGAATTATGCCGATGGACAACCCGCAACTGGTGATTGTCGCAGTGGTAGACGAACCAACCGCCGGATATTATGGTGGTGTGGTTGCGGCACCGGTTGTACAGGTAGTCGGTGAAAAAGCACTTAAGTTCATGAATATACTCCCCCGCCAGGGCATAGGCATTCCACCAAAACTGAAAAACAAACTAGCCGTTAAAAAACCTGGTGACTAATATCCGGAGAAAAAGGGACCTGTCGGGATATTTTTACACAAATAATACAGAGCCATGAAATTGACCGGCTAATTTCTTGCAAAACAAACACAATTGTAATAAAAAACCTTGACACTGCAACTTAAGAGTATTATGATTGCCTCAGAATTATTCTGAAAATCAGGATAATAAAAATTATTGAAAAGGAAAAATTCCAATGAAATTTTTCAGATTTTCCCTCTTGTTTCTGGCAATTAGCGCCTTCACTGCTGCATTAATTGCAGAACCGGTATTAAAAACCGGCGACAGACTTGCGATTATTGGTGATTCTATTACCGAACAAAAGCAATACAGCAGATTTATTGAAGATTATCTGACTGTTTGCCAACCGCAATTAAATGTTCGCGTAGTGCAATTCGGCTGGGGTGGCGAAACCGCCAACGGTTTTTCAAAACGCATGGGTAACGACCTGTTGCCGTTTAAACCAACTGTTGCCACCACATGTTACGGTATGAATGATGGTGGATATCGTGCGTATGACGAAGGAGTTGGGAAAAATTATGACACATGGATGCGCGATATTGTTAAACGTCTTGCCGCGGTTAATTGTACTGTTGTAGTAGGCGGACCCGGTGCGGTTGATTCAAAGACTTTCAAAAGAGGAACACCTCCTGAAGTATATAACGAAAGCCTGGGAAAATTAGGCGACATCGCAAAGAAAATTGCAGAAGAATATAAGTTCCCATCTGCCGATGTTCACGGTGCGTTAATGGACACTATGGCGAAATCAAAAGCTGTTTTAGGTGAAAATTATGACGTATGCGGTGGAGATGGCGTGCACCCGAATGCAAATGGCCAACTGATTATGGCTTACGCTTTCCTGAAAGCAATGGGGTTAGACGGAAATATCGGCACCATTACCGTTGATATGAAAGACAGCAAAACAACAACAGATAACGCCCAAAAAGTTATAAACGCAAAAGATGGCGTTATCGAAATTGAAAGCACACGGTATCCTTTCTGTTTCTTTGGTGATTTAAAATCATCAAACAGCACCCGGTCAATATTACCATACACCACCTTTAACGAAGAATTGAACCGCATGACATTAGTTGTTAAAAATCTGGGTGGCGAAAGCGCGAATATTACATGGGGTAAAGATACCAAAGTATTCACCAGGACCGATTTGGAAAAAGGGATAAATCTGGCCGCGGAGTTTACAGATAACCCCTTTACTGTCGCATTCATGAAAATTGATGGCGCGGTTGCTACTAAACAAAACTTTGAAACCTTCATGATAAAAAATCAAATAAATGCATACCCCGGTTTGTTAGCAAATATGCCAAACGATGAAGACGTTAAAACTGTTATTGCAACCCTGACCAAAAAGTTATGGGATAAAAATGATAGCCAGGCGAAAGATGTGAAAACATTAATTACCCCAATTAAACATACCATTACAATTGCTGTATTGAAATAATCACTGATAGCAACCTAATCCAAGTAAATTGGACAAGTTTTCAGTTTTCAGATGTAGTCACTTCGACAAGCTCAGTGACCAGTAGTAATTACGGTCACTGAGCCTGTCGAAGTGACCTTTATAAAAATCCTGTCTGTTTTAAACAGATTTGGTTTCTAACAACCAATATCCTTCTGCTTCACCACATTTACCGAAGCAGAAGGATATTAAATCTTCATTTTCTGGCATTTCCTCTTCACAACCTATATTCATATTGCTATACTCATCACTGGTTCACCCATCAAAGGAATATACAACATGAATGATATAGCAACAAGCATAGAAAATATTGCCTTATCCGCAGGCGCTACCCATGCCCAAGTCCGGTCAACCGCAGGATTAAAGGCGGAAGATACGGTTCGTCAGAATTGTCTGATAAATTATTGCGGCAAATCCAACAAATCATGGACATGCCCGCCACATACCGGCGAATTGGAAGCGTTAGGCACACGGTTACTGACATATAGCCATGGTGTAGTATTACAAAGCATCAGCAATCTGGAAGATTCCTGGGATTTTGAAGGAATGGCGGATGCCGCGCATTCCCACAACCAAATGGTTCGGGAAGTTGCCCGGCAAATATCAGAAAAATACCCGAGTCTGGAAATACTTCCCCTTGCCTGTGGCAGCTGCGATTATTGTGAAGAATGCACATGTCCGGACTCCCCATGCCGTTTTCCTGATAAAGCAATGTCATCAGTTGAGGCGCAGGGATTAGACATTAACGCCCTGGTGAGATCTGTCGGTTTAAATTACATAAACGGCGTAGACACAGTGTCATACGTGGGCATGGTGTTGTGGCGGGAAAAGTAAAATACAGCAAATAAATTGGGCAAGTTTTCAGTTTTCAGATGTGGTCACTTCGATAAGCTCAGTGACCTTTATAAAAAAATCCTGACTTTTTTATACGGATTTAGTTACTAACGGCTTCAATCCCTTCCCCATTTGGAGAAGGGATTAACCGCAAATCAGGGACTGACACCGAGTGGCGAAGCCAGGAAGGTGTCTGTACCATCATCATATCGCCAGAAAAAATTGTTATTTTTCAATTACCGACCTTACCAATTCTGACCAACGTTGCAAACGGGTTGGGTCACCTTCTACCGTTTCGATATCTTTTAGATGAATCACCAGATGACTGTCTTTTGCGGCACTGCAACCTTCACTGATGGTTTTCTTTATCGCCGTTTCATTCCATCCGCAACATACCATATCTGTCGGGTTGGGTCGCCATGAGAATACATAATCATCTTTTATCTGTTCGGCGCATTTGCCAACATCCGCGGTAGGCGCCACCGCGATAACCCGCAGGTTTTTCATCTGTCGCAATATATCAATTTTATTGGTGAGATTTTCGCAGCAACCATAACTGGTATGTTTAAAATTGTTATATATCGGCATCTGGTATTGCAACATAAACTCATCATGCATATCAGGCGATATCAGGGTAAACTCCTGGGCGGCGGCAAATCCCCATAACTCATTCCTATTTCTCGCGCCGGAATTCGGTGCCAAAACTTCCATATCATCACAATAAAATGGTTCTTGCGAACTGCTATTGGTCAGACTAAAATCTTTCGCGGATTCTGCTTCGCTTTGATTAATTAAAATACCATCTCGCATAAATGTCAGCAACTGGTGCAATTCGTCCGGAGATTCATACATATCGACCATCACCTGTTCTAATCCGCGCAATTTGCATAACATGGTTGATATATCGGACATAAAAGAAAGGCATGCCGGACCACGGTCAACATTAATGGTTATGATATCGCCAATGGCATCCTGCAACTTCTCCAGATTAACGCGAGTAGCATCTTCATCAATTCCATGGTGCGGAACCTTAAGTTTTGCCATATCATCCCAACTTTTTAACGGCGGGTCATATTGCCATGCTCCTCCAAACTCTTTCTCGGTGGTTCCGGTATGCACACCCCATAAATCATCCCAACCCGCGGTGGTCACTGACGCGCGCAAGGTTACCCACGGTTCCAGCATCTGGTCATCGCCAATAGCATGTTGAAAAAATTTCATTTTAAAAAATCTTTCCTGCTCGCGATAAAACGGATCTTCACACTGCATAGCATGGTCGCCAAATACTTCCTGGCACCACACATTCCACATACCAAAAGATGCGATAATCAACGGTCGTGTCATCCGCAGGCTATTTTTCATAGTCCACAATTCCCGGCGTTGCTGATAAACCGGGTCGTTGCAAATATCAATATACTGTTTCGCCAGTTCCCGGATAATAGTAATATCTTTCATTATAAATCCCCACCTGTAAAACTGTCAGATTCTATTACTGTTGTGGGTAGTTGTCAATTTAAAGCGATTGAATACCGAAATTGGAACAATATTTATCAGGAGTTTCTATTTTATGGGTAATTCGCTGAGTCTGTCGAAGTGACCTGAAGCTAAAGTCTTGTTAATTTTTCACTTACTGTTTTATTAAAACCTGCGCGTTATGGTCTTCGCAACCGGTTAATAACGCGGTGGCGTCGTGGATATTTACTACCTTCACCGGCGTGTTCCTTTGCAACGTGGTGCCATCACCCAAATTGCCGGTACCATTATCTCCCCAGGCCCATACTGAATTATCCAATGATAACGCCAGACTGTGTCCCCCACCTGTTGCCAATGATATAATATTGGATAATGCCGCTAGTTGGACAGGTGTGGTTTTATTTATAGTTGTTCCGTCGCCTAATTGCCCGTGCATATTGTCACCCCAGGCCCATACCGTGCCGTCAGATTTTAGCGCCAGGCAATGAAACTCGCCGGTTGCCAAACCTGTGATACCACTTAATCCTGCCACCGATACCGGGGTCTCCCGTTGTATAGTTGTGCCATCGCCAATTTGTGAATGTGAATTACTACCCCATGCCATGACATAACCATCTGATTTTAATGCCAGACCTGTATATCCGCCAGCAGATATTTTAATGGCGCCGGTTACACCACTTACCTGTTGTGCGGTAAAATGCGCAATGGTTGTACCGTTTCCCAATTGACCATATGTATTGTCTCCCCATGCCCATACCGTACCATCAGCTTTCAATGCCATGCTGAAATACCTGCCGGCAGCAACCGCTTTCGCGCCGGTGATCCCAATTACCTGCACCGGGGTTGTCCGTTGTATGGTGGTACCATCACCTAATTGCCCATAACTGTTATCACCCCATGCCCACACAGTGCCATCTGTTTTCAACGCTAAACTGTGGCTATTACCCCCGGATACATTTGCCGCACTGGTTATACCACCGACATGTACCGGTGTGGTTCGTTGTGTGGTAGTGCCATCACCCAACTGACCCGATGTGTTATCACCCCATGACCACACTGTATAATCTTCTTTTACCGCCAGGGTATGGTATCGTCCGGATGCTGCGGCTAATACACTGCCAAGGTCAACAGGCGTTACCCAGGGTGTTACCACATTAGTTGTACTGCTATTACCAAGTTGGCCGTATGTGTTATCTCCCCAACCGGCAATTAAATATACCATCACTTTAAAGCTATTCATCTCTGCATGACCATCCACATAGGACGCACACGCTTTTCCGGTATGCCTTCTGTCAATAGCCATATCTATACCATCCGCAGTTAACCAAACAGCAGATGGATTAGAAATTTCACCCAATGAAATTTCATCAACATCTGTGTTGCATATATAACTGTTATTAATGGTTTGTACCGCGGATGGGCATTTAAGCTGCAGTGGTGATATGTTTAGCACCTGCCAGAAATTTGCGGATGGCGGTAACGATTCTTCGTGGTCTTGCGCATACATCAAAGCGGATTGGGCAAATTGACGTTGATTACTTAAACAGGTTGTTTGCCGTGCTTTCTCGCGTGTGCGACTAAATACCGGAAAAAGAATGGTGGCCAGCAAACTAATAATTGCTATGACAACCAACAATTCCACAAGGGTGAAGCCTTTTATATTTCTTCTTACCGATTTCATATTACTACCCCCTTGTTAAAAAATGCCAAATTACAATTATACATTGATATACGTATTATTCACCTTGTCTTTCACATTTTCATCACCTTTATATCACCGATTCATCACACAGCATATGACGACATTTCAACCGCTGATATTGTCAGCAATCGTATCATGATTTAAAAAACAGGGAATAAACGCGGAAAAAGTTTAATTTATTCATTTTAGGATATCATAAAAGTAACAATATATTTCAGAGGAGAATAAGATGACAGACACAATGCCTGTAGAGGGACAACTTGCACCACCATTCACGGCAATAGATGGCAATGGAAGCGAAGTTAACCTGGAAGATTTCCGCGGGAAATGGGTGGTGTTATATTTTTACCCCAGAGATAATACCCCGGGTTGTACAAAAGAAGCGTGCAGTCTGCGTGACAGTTACGCAACAATTGCAGATGCTAACGCGGTAGTTTTGGGTGTCAGCACTGATAACCAGTCATCACACCAGAATTTCACCAACAAATTCGGATTGCCATTTCAGTTATTGGCGGATACCGAGGCCGAATTAAGCACATTATATGGCGTATATGGCGAAAAAGTTCGTTGCGGCAAAACATCCATCGGCATAACCCGCACCACTTTTATAATTGACCCAAAGGGAAAAATCGCCAAAGTATTCAAAAAAGTTAATGTAGATGCCCATGCTGATGAGGTTTTGGAAGTAATAAAAAACAGCTAAGAACCAGACGAGGAAACTTTGATATAAAAAGATCACAATGAAAACTGTATAACTAACACAAATAAATTGGACAAATTTTCAGTAATTCAGAGTAATTTATGCCTTGTAAAGGCATTTTAATAAGTAACCCCAGGCGCAAGCCT
>CAZNLA010000107.1:0-12947 GCA_964573385.1 uncultured bacterium | reverse complement strand
AATGAAGTGTGGGTGGGTATTGATGGTACAGCTTTGCCAATCCTCGACCATATCCCGCAATTATATCATGGCACAGTGGTGAAATATCCACCATGTCTGGAATGTGCTGGTGTTGGATGTTTAGTTTGTGATAACACCGGTTTGCAATTGGTTCCACTGCTAAACCGCGAGGGATGCGAACAGATTTTACGTTCGGCGGTTAATGGAAATTTTCCGACGAATGAAATATTTCAGGGATGGGATGCAGGTGTGACCGGGTCGATATTACCGTTCGTTACGTTCGGTGGTGAAGAGGTTTTGCCTGATGAATGTGTGTTGGATGCATTAAACATTGTTGCAGCAGAATGTCCGGATGATGTGGTATTACGCTGGGCTACATGGACAGATATTTGGTTGCAACATCGCGAACGCTTACTTTCATTGGCAGAAATTAACGATGGTACCCCAACGCGTGAATTGAATCCGGCAATGCCCGGTTGTATGGTCACACGCCATCTGGCCAAAGCACGTACCCGCGCTATCGCTTATCGGCTGGTTGAAGCGGAATCGCGTCTTGCAAATGAATCATGGCAAGTCGGAATCCCAACCAGACTTTCAGATGATTTTTCACATGCCTGGCGACAAGTGACATTTTCTCAGTTCCACGATGCCATCACCGGTACGCATATTGATGCTGCCAACCGGGAAATGCAGGGATTCCTTGATGAAGCCGAAACCATCGCAATGAATCATCTACCTGCGATGATACAGATGCCGACAGTGCAATGGAAACAACATGACGGTAATAAAGATAGTAAGCGTATGGGTAATCTTGATGTTTCATTTGATCGCCTTGGTATCCTTGCTGTATCTATCGATGGACGCGAAATGCTAAGTGCCAATACGATTGTACCCACCATGCACGCGCAACGGGTAGGCGAATTAACCCTGGAAAGCGATTATGGTGATGCATGGGGTCAGCGCATTTCACCCCTGGGCTATATGACAATTCGCGGTCTGGGTGAGTTCCATAAAAATGTAGAAGTATCTGATAACGCCATTCGTTGGCACGGTTGTTACCGCGGTGGTCATCGCAAGGTGCGCAATCTTACCTGGATTGTAACTGTTAAAGCCTCTGCCGATGGTGAACGACTGGATTTTACCTGTAATGTGGATTGGGACGCAGAAAGCAAGCGACTTCGCGCCGTATTCCCGGTGTCAAGTAAGAATCCAAATTGGCTGGGTGACATACCTTTCGGGTTTATTAAACGTCGCTTTGATGCCGCATCCGCCGATTGGAGCCAGTGGCAAGCGCAACAAAATGAATATCCAATCCTGCATTGGGCACAGCATAGTTGCGATGATGGTGGTGCCGTCGCTTTAATTACCGAAGGGTTGCCTTGTGTGCGCTGGCAACCGGGACAGTTTGATATTTCCTTGTTACGCTCACCCGAATTTGAATTTGGCTGTGTCGAACCTGCGCATTATGAGTTTTGGGATAATGATGGTCAGCGTGATGCCGGTTGTCATGAAATGCATTGGTCGTTGTGGCCGGCAACCATAGCGCAGGAACCAGCAGTTTTAACTGAAGCAGGTTACGCGTTTAATCGTCCAGGCTTCTCTGCGCCACCGTTTCGCATTGATGGCCCGGTGATAATTACCGCTTGGAAACCTGCTGAAGACGGTGAAGCATGGATTCTTCGCCTGCAGGAGACCAGTGGTAAGGGTGGAGAAGTTATAATTAAATTTGATGAAGAGCGTTCAGTAATTCCCTGCGACTTGCTGGAACGTGCTGGTCACCGGGGGTCAATAGGTGAAGCCGGTTACGGACGCAGATGGTCAGCGTGTTTACATAAACACGGAATTATGACTGTGCGTATCAGATAGATATTTACGAAACTTTAGCTTAATGTTACTTCAACAGACTCAGCGACTGGTCGCTGAGTCTGTTGAAGTAACCATTTTAAGCATATTTCTTCGTTAAAGTGAAGTTCTTGTATTTATTAATATATGTTAGGCAAAAGGAGACATAAATGACTATTAACATTCTGACAAGGTCAATTTATTTAATAATTTGTTTATTGTTATACGCCGGGTTAGCGAATGCTGTTAGTCTTGAACGCATCGTTTCCCGCGAGGACCCCAAGTTCGACTGCACACAGGCGGCAATGACAGTTGGATTTGATGGGAATGTATATCTTGCCAATAATGGGTATCTTTTACGCCTTAGTCGCGATGGTAAGCAGAAGTTCGGTGGTGATGTGGTGCAGAATGGACTTCGTAACGCAACTGCAAATGCTGACGGGATTATAGCCACTGCCAATGCTCATTTTCAGCATTCTCTTAACTTTTACAGCAGCAGTATCAATCGATTAACAGGTTACGACGATTTTGTTTTTAAAGATTTTTATGATGTACCAGATCACGTTGAAGCAGGAGTAAGCGGTGATTTTTATAGTATAGATGAACACCGGCAACGTATTGTACGAATTAGTCCTGCTGGTAAACTTGTTAAGGTATACCCGTTTAAATCAAATCTGGCGAAGTCGCGTGATTTTCGTGTTTGCGAGGCTACACAAACGTTTCTCATGTTAGGATTGGATCGGTTATGGCGTAGTTTAAGTTTTGATGGCGATATACGTTGGGAAAAAAAACTGAATGGCGCAATTGATATAGATTCTGCGGGTAATTTTTATGTATTACAAAAAACTACTTTACAGTGCTTCATTCGAAATATCCAGCAACCTGCTAATGAAAATGAAAAAGATAACGATAACGAACAGGACCCGAATGATCCGTCGGACCCATTCAAGCAAGATGTGAAAGTGGCTAAACCACAGGAACAGTTTACTGTTTCCTGGAGAGAATTATTAGGAGAACAATTATCCGACGTTAACCGAATATCAATTTTTGGTGGTGAATTAATAGTTAAACGGTCTATCTCCAATGAGTTATTCCAGGTATACGACCTTGCTACCGGGAAACAAAAGTGCGTTGTTTACTCCGAACATGAACGGGTTGCTGCTGATTTTCCAAACATGGTCTGGACAGCAGGTGAGTCAATGCCGTTTTCTATCTCGATGAGTCAACAAACAGGTGGCAACAATAGTATACGTCCCACATTACCGATGCATGTGTGGGTGACAGCATTTGGCGATGATGATTGGCGGGAATTAAAACAGGCAGGTAATAAACTTGAAGTGCCAACCGATTTAGCTGGATTATATCAACTTCGTATTGCACCGACGCTTAATCCTCAGGCTGATAGCGAATATATGTTGCGCACAGTGATAGAAGTGCATGTGCCGGAAAGTAAAGGTACAGTTAATGTATGGACACCACAAAATAGGGTTTGGTGGGGACGTGGGGAAGAAATACCGGTAACGGTTTCAGTACGAACCACAAACCAAATACCGGATCAGGTGACGCTGACATTGCAGATGAAAACTGAAGATGGATTGTCAAAATCGCTACACGAAGAAACTTTAAGAATAGTAAAAGGTGATAAACCGGGAGATTTGATAGTTACTACGCAACTGCCTGCTACCTTTACATCGCAACTGGCGTCTGGGCGTTATGAACTGCGGGCAACTGCGGCTAATTTCACCAGTGTTGCACAGCCAATTCGAATCGGTCCCGGTTCGGCGGCGACTTCGCCATTCAGGGTAACATTGCATGGAGATTACCGGAATTTAAATTCAGTAGCAGATGTATGGACATTCGCCGATACAGCCAACGAAATGCTTACTCGGTTTCAAAAATTGGGTGTTAATCAAACAGTCAACCGCACCTTTAGTAATAGGTATCCGTTATATTTCACCAGTCCCACTGATGGAAACGGGTTATTACGCGATATAGAGAGGCGTCTTGTTACTGACCCTAATGGTGTCGCCACGCAGAAAGTAGATTTTGGGTTTGCGGATGCGCACGCACTTGGGGCTTTTGGGGCATATGGTTTACGCGAGTGGCTATTGCTTTTAGGCATGGATGCGGCATTGCCAATTGGAACTTCAACGTCTTATGCTAAGGGAATAACATATGAAACATATACGGCAGATATAGCGCGTTATACACAAGCATTAAAAAGTTTTCCGGCATTTGCAGGTTGGGATTGGGTAGCAAACTGGTGGGTAATAGACCAGAGTTTGCGATTTGCGTCACCTGAGCAGAAACCAACTTTTGATGCTGCGCTGAAGAAAGCCAATGACACCGGGGTATGGAACCCGCTACTCGACGAGGTAGGTGATCGCACCATAAACTGGCAACCAGACGCGCAACAGAATTTTCATGATGCACTGACAAAGGTCGCTCCAAATCTTGCCACTGCAAGTTCCGGACCTTATCGCCGTGCAGAGGTGTATCCTCCATTGAGTTTTGCAAATGTCGATGAAGTGGATCTTCATTACCAGTCCGAACAGATTACCACGCCGAACTGGACCGCGCATGCACCTGATTTCTATAAACGTCCGGGTAAACCAGCATGGCTTCATCCTGAGTTTTATAATGATATTGGCACAGGTGAAATGATTCTGCCAATGTCATGGATGGGGATAATGCGGGGTGCAGATGGAATAGGTACTGCCGGAAATATTCCAACTCTTGGTGAACAACCTACAGATTCACGTTCCGGTTATTACGGCACGTTATCAGTGTTCCGTGCACTTAATGAATTTACCAGGCAATACGGTCCATGGCTGACGACATTGAAAAACAATGATCGTGTAGCCATTATAGTATCGCACCGGCAGATTAAAATGGATACCGGTGGTTGGAGTATCGCACGTTATTTTTGGCGTTTGTGGGAAGCGTACCAGAGTTGTCTTTACGCGCGACAACCGGCTACTTTTTTATATTGCGAAGATATAAAACCAGACACTCTTAAACAATTTAAGGCACTCCTCATAGTTAGCCAATTTTATGAACCAGAACCTGAAATGGTGAATCTGCTTGCACAAGCAAAAAAAGACGGCATTGCCATATTTGCAGACGGTACATGCAGAGAATCATTAGTGAAAGAATATACACCTCTCGGTGTTACATTCGACCACGTGGAAAAGTTAAATGGTTTCAATAATGATTGTGCTTTCTGGGATTATCCTGAGGCATTACTGGTTAACGCACCACTTATTACAAAGAAACTGGCAGAAGTAACGCCGCCAGTTGCCACAGTGGATCAATCGGAGGTGCTTGTTAGCGAACGTAGCATTGGTGACTTGCGGTTTGTCTGGGTAGTAAATAATACTCATAGTCCACTGAGTCCTGGTTCATTATGGCGTTTGAATAATGCTGTGGGTACCCGGATACCGGTCGTTGCACAGGTGACATTACCGGTAAAAGCCGGTGATATAGTATATGATATATTCTCCGGTAAAGAGCTTAAATCTGATGATTTACAAGTAAGTATAAAAGCTGACCTGCGCTATACTTATGCCAGGCTCTATGCCGTTTTACCACAAAAAATTTCAAATATAAAAATGAATATCCCCAACAAATTAATCCCCGGTCAAAAATTCGATTGGTCAGTAGCTATTCAGGGGATCCGTGACCAGTTGCCTTTACATCTCGAGTTTCGTGATGGTGTTGGCAATCTATTGGAAGAACGCTATACGACAACCGGTACAGGTTCCTTAACCGTGCCTGTCAATGCCGTTTTACCTGTAACACTTCATGCTACTGAACTGGTTTCCGGTCAGAAAGTAAGTAGTAATAAAGCCGGGGGAAATGATAATAAAATTCAACAGTCAAATACACCTGACAACCTTTTTGGACCAAATTTCCGCGATATTACCATTGCCAGTGATAACAGGATTGCCCTCATAAATGCTTTTGATAGGGGACAAAACCTGTATTCACTTGACCTTGCCAATGGTAAGATTAGTTGGTCGGGAAATGTTGGCGATTATTTCGCGTATGCACCAGTAGCAATTCCTAATGGATTCGCGGTACAGGGATACGATCTGGGAACTGCTGAAGGGTATCATCTATATCAGATCGATAGCGCAGGACGACCGGAGAGACGGTTCACGCTTCCGGGTATCCCGGCACGCATGGTAGGTTGGGCTTTTCCATACATGGCCGACCGTATTAATAACTTTGCTGTTGATACTGATGGAAAGTGGGTAGCAGGCGCAGGCAATATGGCCATCGCTGTTTGGTCTCCGGATGGAAAATTCTTTGGTCCAATGATTGGTCAACAACAAGCCGTAATATTCCGCAAATTATTGCAATGAAAGATAACCGATTATTGTTTGCACATGGAATGCAGTTGACCTTATATAATGCGATTGATGGTGCTGTTTTGTGGAGTGTAAAACTTGATTCTACCGGTGAAATTCTTGGTCTTAGCGCCAGCACCGATGGACGAACGATTGCAGTGCGTTCGAATATACTTAGTGGCAGAGTGTATGTGGTGCGTGATGGTAAAACTATAAGTATATTACCCACCGCCGCAGATGAAGCAGTGGTAACTCCAGATGGAAAAAGGATAGCCATTACAACCGGTAGTCAATTGAAGTGGTATGATGCAAATGGAGACCAACAATGGGTGTATAAAGCAGATGCTACACTTCGATACCCACGACTTTCAAGTGATGGTAAACGACTTGTAATGGGTAGCGAAATGGGAAAATTATATGTTGTTGATCTTGCAACAGGAAATGTCATTAATTGTGATCTTGGCGCATTACCAGTATCATCCTGGCTGGCTGATGGTGATATTGTTTCAGCAACCTGGATGGGTACTGTTATACGGTTTGATGGCAATCTAAAAGAAAAATGGCGGGTACATTATGATGGTCAATCAGTACCACCGCCGACAAAGTCGTCACCAGTCTTTAAGGAAACCCGCCTTACTTCCTGGATAAATGCCGAAGCCACACCACTGCCGTTAACGCCAAATCTGCTTATTCCACGCAAGGTTAATCTTTTAGCGTTCGCCGGGAATAAACCATTCGTATTGAAACAACCTGTTATATCTTTGTTTGACGGACAAACTACCGCACCGGTTTCACCATGGGGAAATTGGTCAGATATGGCATTCATTGATAACGGCTGGCGTGGTAAGTTTAGCATGGAGTTAGATACGATGCCTGCACTGTTGCATGTTACAGCGGTTACGTTTGTGGAAGACGCGGCATATCCTGAATCATGGCTTAGGGATATGCGACTTGAATACTGGGATTCGGCACAACAGAAATGGATATTCTCTCAGTACCTGACATCTGACACAGCAATTCATACTCACAAATTAAAACAACCAATTGATGCATCGAAGTTCCGTATATCAACTTCCCGTAGCGGAGATTCCGGATGGGGTTGGCCAATAGGAAACTTGCGTCTGGCAGAGATTGTATTTCATGGCGATAAGATAGAGAAATAGAACTATACCACCATTTTTATAAATACAAGGGGTAATTATAATTGATTACCCCTTGTATACCACGTTTGAAAGATTACTTCACGATAATATTCTTCATATCTGTTCATGTCAGGCTTTTTTAGAAAATGGTCATTTTATTATTGAATATGATTTATCTGACAGAACTTAACAATCTGACAGATAAACAAGCGAAAGTACAGTTATAAAGAATTAATCATTGCTGATGAACAAATATTTTAGAGAGGCAATTGCAAAACCTGTAGAATTAATGCTTTATAATTCACCAGTTTCTTGTATAATTTATTTGCAAGCCGAAGATAATTTAGCGTAATAAATATTTATTTAATGGAAAGTATTATATAAATAAAACAATTCTGTGATAATTCTGTGATAATCAAACGGTAGAGTATAGTTATAAATCTGATCCGATATCAGATAATTTGCGAAAGGTAAATATCACCCGGATATTTAAATGGTGGATGTTATGCAAAATTTAGCAAAGAAAGTTACAGGAAACGGAAGTTATCTGTTGAGTTCCCCGGTGGATAATGATTATCAGATTAGCAACACTAATTTGCTTATATTTAATGAATTAATATCCCGTAAGTTTGAAGAAAGCACCCTTCCGGTGGAGCAGTTTTGTCCGGCATTGTCTGATGCGTCCATGCAGAAACTTGCACGTTTGGCAATTAATAATGAAGGATTCATTTTTAACCCTAATTCCGGTGACAGTTATCAGGTTAGCGAAAGTGGTTTGTTAATTATTACAGAGTTCAAATGTGGAAAATCTGAGGAAGAAATTGCGATGCTGTTTGCTAACAGATACGAAGTCACCGGTGAAGAAGCATTGCGCGATGTTGTTGATTTTCGTGCCACGCTTAAAAAACTCGGATTAATTTGAGGTGTGTTATGGACGAGTTATTCGTAGGTATATCCGGAATAAACGCGATAGATAACCCCGGTCCCGGCATTGGTGTCGCCCGCAGCATAATTGAGGATACCAGTCTTAAAACAAGAATTGTCGGTCTGGCGTATGATGCGATGGAACCTGGAATATATATGGACTGGATTGTAGAAAAATCATATATATTGCCTTACCCATCCGGTGATAATGACGCGTTTATTGAACGATTACTTTATATTAAACAAAGTCATGGTCTTGATATTGTAATACCTAATCTTGATGCCGAATTGCCTTTATATATTAAATATGCCAATAAACTCGCAAGTTATGGAATAAAAACATTCCTGCCATCCATGGAACAATTTAAACTTCGCGGTAAAGACCACCTGAATAATATTGCTGAAAAAATTAATATTTCCTTGCCAAAAACAAAAGTTGTAAACAGTATGGATGAATTTTTAAAAGCGATAGATGAAGTAGGTTTGCCAGTAATGGTGAAGGGGAGTTTTTACAAAGCATATAAATGTTTTACGATAGCGGAAGCAATATCGCATTACCATGATCTGGTGGCGGAATGGGGTTACCCAATAATTGTTCAGCAAGTTATCACCGGGGAAGAATTGAATGTAATTGGATTGGGTGATGGCGAAGGTAATTCTTTGGGTATGGTTGGGATAAAAAAGTTAACTATTACCGCGTTGGGCAAAATATGGACCGGTGTAACAGTTAAAAACGAACAGATGCTAAGAGCAACCGAGAATTTTGTGCGTGAGTTTAAATGGCGCGGGCCATTTGAAATGGAATGCATGATAAGTGGTGATGAAGTTTATCTGATTGAAATTAATCCCCGTTTTCCGGCCTGGGTTTATTTTGCCACGGGGGTAGGCGTAAATCTGCCATCACGTTTAATAAAACAATCTCTTGGTGTGCCATTACTACCCGCGTCTGATTACGAAGCAGGTAAACTATTTATCCGTTACACATACGAATTAGTGACTGACATGGAAAATTTCCAGCGAACGATAACACGGGGAGAAGCACCATGAAAAAAGAATATGAAAAGCCGGTTATTAAAAAATTGCATACCGGAACAATGAATAAATTCGGTTATAACCCATCATACGCGCGCAAAGTACGCACAGATATTGATGGGGTATCAATAGAGACACTGGCAAATAATTTCGGCTCACCATTATTTGTTTATTCTGAGCATATAATACGGCAAAAATATCGCCAGATGCAAACAGCATTTTCAACACGATACCCGAATGTAATCTTTGGATGGTCATATAAAACAAATTACCTTAACGCGATATGTGCAGTTATGCATAAACAGGGGTCCATCGCGGAGGTTGTATCTGAAATGGAATATGACAAAGCGCGAGCATTGGGTGTGCCGGGTGAAAAGATAATATTTAATGGCCCGCATAAGTCAGTGACCGCGCTTGAAAAAGCGGTTATGGATGGCGCAATGATTAATGTGGATCATCTTGACGAAATTCATGACCTGGAACAGGTTGCCAGAAAACTGGATAAGAAAGTTTATATAGGAATGAGGTTGAATCTGGATTCCGGCATTCATCCGCAGTGGTCGCGATTTGGATTTAATCTTGAAAGCGGGCAGGCACTGGAAGCGGCAAAGCGCATCAAACAAGGTGGCAGACTTATACTTAATGGTTTGCATTGTCATATTGGCACATACATTATGGATGCGTCAGCATATGCCAGGCAGATAACCAAAATGGTTGAGTTTTCATATGAATTAGAAAAAGAATTGAAATTTTCTATTGAATATTTGGATATCGGTGGCGGATTTCCATCAAGAAGTCGCTTAAAAGGTGTTTATTTACCACCGGATATATCTTTGCCTTCCATTGATGATTTCGCGGAGGAAATAACCAGAGCACTTTCCAAAGCTTTACGTCCCGGCGATTATCCAAAACTTATTTTAGAATCCGGACGCGCAATGATAGATGAGGCAGGCAGTTTAATAACCACGGTCACCGCGTCAAAACGCCTGGTAGATGGTGATGGAACGCGTGCGTATATAATTGATGCAGGGATTAATTTGCTGTTTACGTCAACATGGTATAAATTTAATATTGAATTAGACCGTGAGGTAAATGGGGTAAATGAAAACAGCGTTATATATGGTCCGCTTTGTATGAATATTGATGTTGTGGATGAAGGTGTGGCCTTGCCACCACTTTCACGCGGGGTAAGGCTTATCATTTCTCCGGTAGGCGCGTATAACCAGACACAATCTATGCAGTTTATCGAATATCGTCCGGCATCAGTTTTAATCGGCGAAAATGGTGAAGTTGATATAATCCGCGAAGCCGAAGACCTGACTGATATTACCAGACGAGAAAAACTGCCAGACCGACTTGCACTGAGGTAATGTATTATGATGGCATACCTGAAAGCTGTTTTTTGCAGTTACGCTGATCTGTTTTTCATTAATAACGCCGTAATCGCAGGAATAATAATTTGTGCGGTAACATTTGTGCATCCACAGGTGGCATTGGCCGGTGTTATTGCCGTTATTGCCGCTTATTGTTTCGCGCGGATATTGCGAATGGATAAACAATTCCTTGAACTCGGTTACTACACATATAATCCGTTATTGGTAGGTATGTCACTTGGCTATTTATTTAAACTTACAACATTATCCATATTGTTCATCGTACTTGCAGGAATAATCACATTTCTGCTTACCATGTTGCTGGCAAACTTATTTATGACTTATCTGCGCCTGCCGGTATTAAGTTTTCCTTTTGTCATAGTCAGTTCACTTTCGTATCTGGCATCTGTGCATTATACAACCCTGTCGTTGAGTGCTAATAAAGATATAGGGTTTATGGCAGGTGATTTTGGGTTGCCATTTTGGCTGGCAGGTTTTTTTAAGGCATTTGGCGCGGTATTATTTGCCCCCAGTGTTATCGTCGGAATAGTTTTAAGTGTAGTTATATTGCGGCATTCACGTGTCTTATTTTTATTGGCGTTAGTGGGTTATTATGTTGGCGTATCTATTCATATGCTAATGTCCGGTTCAATGACAAACGCTTTTGCCGATACAAACAGTTTTAACTATATTTTTATCGCCATGGCAATAGGCGGTATTTTTCTTATACCATCCATCAGTTCATATATATTGGCGATAATTGCCGTGGCAATTTCAACGGTATTTATGGATGCTTTTGGGGTTGCGCTATATTATTATGGTATCCCTTTGTTCACCTTACCATTTAATGTCGTTACCTTAAGTGTTGTATATGTGTTGGGGATGGTAAGGCACCAAATGATACCGGTTGTAACAGGACGCAACCCGGAAGAATCGTTAGAGATATTTCTTGCCAATTCTCTTCGTTACCGCGACCAGTATCGTACGCTTTATTTGCCATTTTCCGGTCACTGGATGGTATGGCAGGGATTTGATGGTAAATGGACGCATAAAGGAAATTGGCAATACGCATATGACTTTGTTATAACTGATGAAAATGGTAAAACTCACCAGGGAGACGGGTCAGATTTAAACGATTATTATTGTTACCTTAAACCGGTATTATCGCCGGTACGGGGACGGGTGATAAATATAGTTGATGATCTGCCCAGTAATCCGATAGGGGATGCTGATGAAAATAACAGATGGGGTAATCTGGTAATAATTCAGGACCCGCGGGGATTTTATGTGGAGATATCTCATTTTGCAGAAAAATCTATTAAAGTTAAGAAGGATGATTGGATTGAACGTGGGACAATAATTGGCCTGTGCGGTAATAGTGGATACTCGCCACAACCGCATATCCATATACAGGTACAGGCGACAGAATTTGCCGGTGATGTATCTTTGCCATTCAGTTTTGTCAGTTATATCAGCGATAATGAATATCAGGCAAATAATATCCCTCCGGAAGAAAATATAGTGGAACCGTTGTATCGAGACAGGCGAATTGATACTGTCACTAATTTTGTGTTGGATGATGAATTATGTTATAAAATTTCTCGGGGTGAAAAATCATTGGGTGAATTGAAAATTAAGGTGAAAATGGCGCCGGATTCAATATTTTATTTTGAATCACAAACAGGTAAACTATACTTTGGCAAGCATGAAAACACTTTTTATTTTTATCGTATCACCGGCAATGACCAGTGGTTGCGATTACTATTTACAGCATTGCCACGTATGCCTTTAGCGTATCGTGAGGGATTAACCTGGCACGACTTTATACCGCAGGGAATGGTAATATTTGGCATACGCAAGTTAGCAAATAGTTTCTTCAGTGCTATTTTGCCAAAGTTGGCTACAGTTAAAGTGATGCTGAAATATCATACCGATACCCGCATTGAATCAACTACCATAATCGGCAGAAAGCATAAAACCGCGATTGTGGAACTTGACCATAATAAAGGTTTTGCCCGTCTTGAAGTAAATGGTATAGTTTTTAACCGGGTTTTGTAAAAATTCTTAAAGCTATTATCATCTTCATAACTGGTAACTATTCAGATTCATCAGTTTTTTTAGGCACGGGTACAGGTACGAACACTGTATTTCTACTTGAATGTGAATTTATTGGTAATCACAGTATCCAAGCCAGTCCCCTTTGTTGATAAATTATCAATATGATTTTGACAGGACTTTCGCTTAAGGTCACTTCGACAGGCTCAGTGACCGGTCGCTGAGCC
>CAZNLA010000106.1:0-12990 GCA_964573385.1 uncultured bacterium | reverse complement strand
GTGCAATTGTTGCCCAGGAAGAAACCCAATATTTCCCCAACGCGCTTCAAACTTTTTCCATGACAGGATTTAATAGCAAACCAGCTATCCGTTTTAAAAACTCTATGATGAAATTAACCGGTCTTGCAGCTAATAATGTCTCGTCCGTTAATACCACCTTTATTGCAGCAATATCTGCCAGCAGTTCAAACGGGTTAACTAATAGTTTTTTTGCAAACGGGGGTGCATTAAATTTCTATGATAATACTGTGGTATTAAAATCCGGCACCAGTATTGCCGCACCTCTCGGACAAACCGCACCTGCGGTAATATCAGTGGTTATCAGTCAGCCTGCAGCAAATACCTGTACCATGAAAACATATGACAATATGCAACCATCAGGTTCAACAACAGTAGCGGCAGCCATTACAGCTAACTTTAAACTAAACGGCGGATTATGCATGATCGGCGAATCGCATGATGGTGGTAATGTACAACGTAACTTTGACGGACTTATAGGTGATATTGTTATTTATAACCGTGCGCTTACCGATTCTGAACGCCAGGCCGCGGAACTTTTCCTTGGAACAAAATATAGTATATTTTAAACTCAGTTTCCAGTTTAATTTATGTAAGCATAATATGGCCCTTCTCATTTCTTGAAAGGGGCTTTTTTTATGGGGTGAACATTGAACATCGAATATTTCCTGACTTCCGCATTTCAGTGCCATAATTAAAATAAAAAATATATTTTCGAGAGTAAATGAGATTAAATATCTTCATAAAAAATTATATGAAAAATGATTAACTTTTTCGTGTCATTCGTGTGTTTCGTGGTTAATAACTATAACTCTGAAATGTTATCAAAAGTATAACTTCCGATAACAGGAGTATTTTCCGGGCATCCTGCATGGATTTTCGCGAGCAAGATGCTCGCAATACATTTGTTTTTGCAATAACCTGAATAAATTTATAATTTAAAATTCAACGTTCAACGCTCTCAATGATGGTTTTATATATTCTGTTTGTTATCTGCAACCCGCATGTTTCCGGACGCTACCTGAATTGAGATATCTGATGGTGGTGGGGTGTAACCACAATACAGACAATTACCGGTGGTGGAGTTCATAATACGATTACATTTCGGGCATGATTTTGCGTTGCTTGATATTTTCCCGTCTGCTCTTCCATCCATGGCATCCACCTCGCGTATTTTGGCCATTAATTCATCGGCGGTAATCCCTAATTTATCTGATATCAGAGACCACATTGCGGCATTCACCAGGGCCATACGTTCAACTTTATCGCGCAATACAGTTGATTCTGCCGGTTGAGTGTTGATATTTGATAATGGGTTTTCATGAGTGGCAACTAAAGATTCTGTAACCATAGGGTCACCTTCACGCGGGATAGCGGATATGACACCCATAAGAAGATCAAAAAGGATCATCGGATTCATAAAATATACCTCACAAAGGAGAGTTATTTCGCGTTCATTAGTTCAGTTACTGTTACACAGGTGTAACCTTTTTCGTTTAATCCCTGCAACAGTTTAGCCAAAATATTCGTGGTACCATCAACCGGACCGGAATGTAATAATATTATACTTCCGTTTTCAACCCGTGACAATATTTTTGCGGTTTGTTCACCCGGAGGGAACTTCTTGAAATCGCCGGCATTTATATCCCAATATACAATATTGTAATCCAATTTACGCAGTTGGCGAACAACCGCAGCATCTATCTGACCGCCGGGTGGGCGGGCAAGGTAGGTGTTAACACCGGTTATTTCCTGTATAGCGCGACGATTACGTAATATCTCTGATATCACCCCGGTCATATCCAACTTGGTAAGATTAGGATGAGTATAAGTGTGGTTCGCCAGTTCATGTCCCTGTGCCAAAATATCTTTCAGCATATCAGGATTTTCCTGACATTTTTTGCCAACTACAAAGAATGTAGCCCGGGCATTAAATCGCTGCAAATCCGCTAATACTATCGGTGTATAGGTATTAGGACCATCGTCAAATGTGAGTGCTACCATTTTTTTATTAATAGCAGGTCCTCTGAATATTTCTCCGCTATATGCCAGATTATGTAGACCATTCATACGATACAATTCTGCTAATTTGTCGATTACATGGTCACATGCCGGGTCAATAGCCGCAGCCTTTTCATACGCTGCCAGTGCGCCTTCATGGTGCCCGGCGTCTCGATACCATTGCCCCATTAACGCGTAAAAAGAAGCAGGTGCGGGAGTCGGTACTGTGGCCAGCATCATCTCATTATTTATTCTATCAATACGTTCTTCGTTTTTATCTGCTAATTGTCGTGTGGTATCAACCACTACCTTATCTTCTGCAATTATTTTTTCATTGCCATCCATTGCTCTAACCATTAATTCATGTTTACCGGGTAATGCCATATCCGCGTTCCAATTAAACTGGTAAGGAGAACTGGTTATATAACCACGCAGGACATCGTCAACATAAAATGTGAAATATGCCGGGGTACGGCCATTTTTATACAGTATCTGAATTGTTTGAATACCTGCTACCTGCAGACTGTAATTGGGCATAACTATGGATAAAATCTTTTTTTCTTCTGTAATAGTATCTACAATAATTCGCTGAGAAAAAATATCCCGGGGGGTATTTTTATTAAATCTTGTAAAAGCGCGTCCGGTAGTTTCGCCCGTTAACGGCAGTGGTAAGCGAATATCCTCATTAAGATAATTCATGCCTATAAACGGTTTTGCGGCTTTGCGGCCATATTCAACGGCTTTACGATTATCACCTTCGCGGTTCATAATTTCAGCTAATATAGCATATAATAACGAGGAATTATTTCCCCGTTCTTCTGCTGTTTGCGCCGCGCTTTTCGCCTCATCTTTTTGACCCAACATGAGACTGGTGTATGCCTGAACTACCCGCAATTGTGGATTCTGCGGGTCTAACTTTACCGCTTTCTCAATTACCGGCAAAGCATCACTTGCTTTATTGCTACTAAGCAAACTAATGGTTAGTCCCCATAACGCGGGAACATATTTATCATCTTTCTGTAATACAGCATTAAACCCGGTCATAGCATCCGCAGCGTTGCCATCACATAATAAAGATATATTACGGACAACCGCGACAAAAGGTTCGTCCTGGTATTTAGCATCTACGCTTTCCAATACTGATGATGCTTTTTTATAATCGCCATTACCAATATGAGAAACCGCGCGACCAACAGTAGCAATGCCTGCATCATCAATTGCAAATGCAATTGACATGATAAATATTAAAAGGAGTACTGTGCTGTAACGCAAAACTACCATCGTGGATATATAATACGAAAAATTTGATAGTAATAGCAAGAACTTTTGAACAATATAATAGAAAACAAATAAAAATTTCTAATTAAATATAATTTTAATGAATTACACCACATTTTAAGCGAAAATTTTATAAGCATAACAGTTCACATACAAAAACGACCCGCAGAATTAGCGGGTCGTTTAATATTGATTTTCCTGGTTAAACTAATTGGTTGTTTCATCCGTAGTTGTTTCTTCCGTAGTTGCGGCAACAACAGTATCAGATTCTAAAACCGGCATTTCTCCACGCATAATGGCATTAACTTCATCGCGTGACAAGCTTTCTTTTTCCAGCAATACTTTTACAATATTTGATGCGATTTCCGAGTTTTCACTCAATAATTCTTTTGCTTTATTGTAACTGGTTTCAATTATTCGATGCACTTCAACATCAATTAATTCCGCTGTATTTTCTGAATAGTCCCGGTCTTCCATTATATCCCGGCCAAGGAACACCTGTGACTGCCGTTTGCCCAACACACGAGGCCCTATGGCTTCGCTCATGCCGTATTGGGTAATCATAGCCCGTGCGGTTGAACTCGCCCGTTCAAGATCATTGTGGGCACCTGTTGTAATCTCACCAAAATTCAACTCTTCAGAAGCACGACCACCTAACAACACAGTGATATCATCCAGCATTTCTGAACGGGAAGTAAGGTAACGGTCTTCTTCCGGTAAATTAAGTGTATACCCCAAAGCACGTCCACGCGGTAAAATAGACACCTTGTGTAACGGGTCTGCCTTTGGTAACAGTTCTGCCAACAACGCGTGACCTACTTCGTGGTAAGCGATAATCTTCTTTTCAGTTTCAGAGATCAACCGGCTTTTTCTTTCCGGACCGGCAATTACCCGGTCAATCGCAGATTCCATATCTTTCATTTCAATACGTGTTTTATTACCACGCGCGGCTAATAAAGCGGCCTCGTTTAACAGGTTCGATAAATCCGCGCCACTGAAACCCGGGGTACGACGCGCCAATACTTCAAGATTAACATCCTGTGATATAGGTTTGCCTTTAATATGTACTTCTAAAATAGCCTGTCGACCCTTACAATCAGCAAGGTCAACAACTATCTGGCGGTCAAAACGACCAGGACGCAATAATGCCGGGTCGAGTACATCCGGACGATTAGTCGCGGCTATCAGAATAATTCCGCTGTTAGGGTCAAAACCATCCATTTCCACCAATAACTGGTTTAATGTCTGTTCGCGTTCGTCATGACCACCACCAAAACCGGCAAAACGTTGGCGTCCTACAGCATCAATTTCATCAATAAATATAATACATGGTTTGTGGGCTTTAGCCTGTTCAAACAGGTCGCGAACACGGGATGCGCCAACACCAACAAACATTTCTACGAAATCGGACCCACTGATATGGAAAAATGGAACCCCGGCCTCACCTGCCACCGCGCGGGCAAGCAATGTTTTACCGGAACCCGGAGGTCCTAACAATAAAACACCTTTAGGAATACGTGCCCCCAGGGCAGAATATTTTTTGGGATTCTTCAGGAAATCAACAATTTCAACCAATTCAAACTTTGCTTCCTCAACACCGGCAACATCATCAAATGTAACACGAACTGATTGGTCACTCATACGTTTGGCTTTGCTGCGTCCAAAAGACATCGCCTGACTGCCACCACTTTGCGCCTGCCGCATAATAAACATCCAGAATCCAATAAACAACGCCGCCATCAGAATCATGCTCAGCACGTTCCATATGACACCATCAGAAATTTTATTCTGTTTTACATCAAACTCAACATTTTTACCGGTTCCGGTAACACCATTACCACGCTTGGCCGTCATCAGGGTTTGAATCAATGTATTATGATCATTCACCCAATATGTTTCGTATTTATTAGTACTTTTATTGGGTCTATTCGCATTCAATTCACCGGTGATTTTATTTCCTTCAATTTCTACTTTTCTGACATTGTCATTGTCTAATTCTGTTAGCCATTGTGACGTTGTCAATTTATCTATAGACTTAGGTGACTTAGCAAGATAAGCACCAAGTAATACGATAATCAGAGCAAAAAATAGGATTGTTTTTAAATATTTAGGCAATTAAAACCTCCACCTAATATCTTATGCGATAAATTATTTATCACATAATGTAACGGCCTGAATAGGTACTAAGTTCCCTGACCAGGCACGGAATTTGTCATTAACACCAAGGGTTACAATAACTTTACCGTTATTAGTTCGGAATAAAGCATAATCCATTCGCATATCTCTGGATTTATCTCCGGCAGTTCGCTTTACTCTTACTGCTGAACCGTGAGAAATATTTTCATATATCTCACCAAGATGAGAAATACCACCGGTTGGAGTTGTTAATAATTGCAGACTGAATGGAAAAAGCATCATGAAATTATTTTCCTGCAATGATGCCCCTAACCAAATTTCTGCGCCACTTAACATTCTTCCCTTAAGCATATCTAATCTAAAATCTGTATCGTGCAAATTATGCACTTCATCAATTCGTATTTTCTTACCGGCAATATCATATACTGAACCAGGTTGACCTTCTAATATCATTTATTCTCCAACTTTACTTATGGTTTCCGGTGTTTCAGTCATACCCATAGTAACTTCCGGTTTCGCATCAATAATTACGGATGACCTTTTTGAATCCGGCGCGGGAATTGATTTATCAATTTTATTATATTCATAAAATTGTTTAATTACGCCAGTATCATTATCGCCATTATATTTTGTAACTGTACTGTTAATTGTTTTATCAATCTGGCTTATAAATATATGCATAGCCGCATTATCTTCCGGGAAAGTTAAGACGACTTCACTTTGTGGTCCTTTTTTGTTTTTCGGCGCGTCCTGAATCATAATATAGTCAGTTGACCCGTTTATTACGTTCTCACCCAGCATCATTCTGGCTACGGAGTCGTCGTTAAGTTCCGGCAGGTCTTCTGTTGTTAATCTTTCAGTTATTGATCTGAAAACATCTTTTGCGCCGTCACGTTGTACTAACAATCCTTGTGGTTTTGACCATATTCGCACTTCAGGTTTACCTGCGCGGTCGGCCTTTACTGTTATTTTATCCGGCATAATGAAATCAATTTTCATCTGTAACGGGGAAAGGTTTTTAGCCATACCGAAACCGGAATCTATTCTTGTCATATTATATTGCAATCTGCGTGTCTGCCGATATTTCGCAGCAACATCCTGCAATAACGATAATATTTTTTGTTCGCGGTCAGAATACATTCTGGGTGCAACAGCATATTGTCGTACCCTTTCTAATTTGATTCGGCAATATTTATCTTTATCTGTAATGGTAACTAATTTAAAATCACCATCCACACCACTGCAAATCAAAGTCTCTTTTTTAATTTCATCTGTTGCTTCACTGTAATTTTCACCGAAAAATGTACGATAAAATTGAGCCATAGCGGCAGGTGATTCAGAAGTAGTCATATATTCACGTGAATAGCGCAAAATATCATGCTGTTTTCTGTCTCTTACCCGATAAACAAATGAATTTAAAATTAATATCTGCTGCGGATTCGGCATTTCCAAATCATTGACTGATGCCGGCGAACGATACCACAATGTAAATGTACCCTGTGGTGTTGCCACTACATCTTTCAATGCACTGTTTTTAGTAGTTATTACCGGTTTTATTGCTATAATTGACAGCACACTGCCAGTTAATAAAATTAAAAAGATAAGATATTTAAGCATAGGATTCTCCTTTATGCATAGTTTTAACACGTAGTAAGTTAATTTCTACGTATATTTGCTGCATCCTTTTACTGGTGCATTAAAAATAACAGATTTTAATAAGAAAAGAAAGAGATTTTTACGACTTTATACAGTTTTATTAAGTTAATATTATTAATACAGTACATTTACTACCAATCATTATCTTATGCTACATTCTTTCGTTTATCCCCTTATTTTTGATATACTAAACAGGCGAAGGAAATTTATGATTGAGATAAACGAGATATTAAAACAAGCTAATGAAATAGGTGAAGAAGCAGTTGCTCTGCGCGAGCAATTGCAGATTGCCGTACGTGAAGAAAGATTATTGAATGCGGAAAAATTAACTGAAAACCCCAATATTTGGGATGACCCGGAAAATGCCCAGACAGTTATGCAGGATGCCGCACGCCGCAGAAATGAATTGTTGCCATGGCGACGTTTAAAATCATTAACTGACGATAATTTAGTATTATTAGAAATTCTGGAAATGGGTGAAGATGCTGACAGCATTAACGAACTGCAGAATAATATTCAGCAAATTCGTAAGTTGCTGGACAAACTGCGAACAGAGGCATTATTCGCGGAGGAATATGATAGCGCGGATGCAATTATCGAGGTTAACGCGGGTGCGGGTGGCACTGAGGCGTGTGATTGGGCGGAAATGCTGGGACGGATGTATTTACGCTGGGCCGAACGTTCCGGCTTTGATGTGGAAGTTATGGATTCACTGGCAGGTGACCAGGCCGGAGTTAAGTCGATGACAATTGAAATCCATGGTCAAAATGCTTATGGATTAATGAAATCTGAACGTGGAACTCATCGACTTATAAGATTCTCGCCATTTAACGCCAAAGGCAGCAGAGAAACATCGTTTGCATCCGTGTCAGTAATTCCGGATGTGACGGAAGATGTTAATATAGATATTCGCGAAGAAGATTTACGCATAGACACCTACCGCGCCAGTAGTGCGGGTGGACAGCATGTTAATAAAACAGAATCCGCCATCAGAATTACACATATACCTTCCGGTTTAGTGGTAACCTGTCAAAATGAAAGAAGCCAACTTAAAAATCGCGCCAGTGCTATGCGTGTTTTAAAATCAAGACTGGCAGCACAGCAACGCCAGGAACAGGAAGAAGCATTGGCAAAATTACAGGGGAAAAAGTTAGATATTGCCTTTGGGTCACAAATCAGAACATATTTCCTGCAACCATACACCCTGGTAAAAGACCACCGTACCGATTACGAAACCCCTAATGCTTTTCAGGTTCTTGACGGTGAAATAGATAATTTTCTGGTGGCGTATCTGCAATACCTTGCACAACAAAGATTAGAGACTGCAGATGATTGATGTGCTATAACCCACATCCCATTTTTAAACCACGAAAAACACAAAACACAAAAAAACTTAATATTAGCAGATTTCTTTTTGAAAGCAAAACTCCGGATTTTATGCTTTTTAATGTAATTAGTGACAAAAATTAATTATTAATTATTACAGGCAATTGCAAAACATCAACCGAACCACCCTCTTGCCAAGGAGGGGAGTTATATAATAAGTTGGCAATATAATGTCTGTAATAATAATCAAAACCTTCATTTTACAGGACTTTCGCATTTTAGCAAAAATCAGCATGAAATTGGTCGCTTCGGCAGACTCAGCGACCGGTCACTGAGCCTGCCGAAGTGACCTTAAGCGAAAGTCCTGATATTAATTTTCCCCTCATTGGCAAGGAGGGATGGCCGAAGGTAGGGGTGGTTTTCGCCTACCATAAAGTTGCAACCTAAACATTTTAAAATATAGGTTTTGCAAAAGCATCATTACATATCACTTTTTCTCTTTATATTATCTACAGCTAAAATTAAATATGGTATAATTTTCTTGCAAGATGGATAAATTAACCAGACGAGAATTATTACGGGTGGGGATGCGCGGATTGGCACTGCTTATTATTGGCGGTGGCGTTGGGTCGTTAGCATATAGACGTGGTAACAAAAGCGGGGATGTATGGCAGATTGACCCGGCAAAATGCACCCAATGTGGTAAATGCGCAACATCATGCGTATTGGCACCAAGCGCGGTGAAATGTGTCCATTCATTTAAGGTTTGTGGTTATTGCAAACTATGCTTTGGCTATTTTGAAAGTGAATCAATACCGGAAAACTTAACCGGCACAGGGGCGGAATACCAACGTTGTCCGACGAATGCTATCTCCAGAAGATTCATTGAAGGCCCATATTACGAATACAAGATAAACCAGGGAAAATGTATCGGTTGCGGTGTCTGCGCACGCGGGTGCACCGCATATGGCAATGGTTCGTTTCAATTACAAATTAGCCATGACCTGTGTAAAAACTGTAATCAATGCAATATTGCCCGTATCTGTCCTTCGCAAGCTATAAGTCGTACTTCTGCCTCAACCCCATACCTTATCAAGGGACGACAGTCATGAAAATCCCGGCTAAATGGAACGCAATCGCGTTGTCATTATTAACTGTTGTCATTCAGGCGCAATCAAAATTTACCCCACCCACAGAATTTAAAAGTGGATATAAATTACCGGAAAACCAGTTGATTCTTCCCCGGGCAGAATGGTGGCAAATTGCAGATACCGCGGCTTTAATAATCGCGTTGTTGCTGACCGCCTTATTCACCATAAAATTCCGGTCACGACGCGGCATATATTTTGTCATGTTGTCATCACTGATATATTTTGGTTTTGTACGACTGGGTTGCATCTGTCCGGTTGGATCTATACAAAATATTGCCCTTGCCATAGGTAACAATAATTACACATTGCCGGTAATTGCCGGCATATTTTTCGCGTTGCCACTTATAACAGCATTATTCGCCGGTCGTTCTTTTTGTGCCGGGGTTTGTCCGTTAGGGGCAATGCAGGATGTTGTTTTAATAAAACCGATAAAAATACCATTATGGTTGGATTCTGCGTTAAACACCATTCCGTTTATTATATTGGCCATCGGTGGGGCTTTAGCCTTTACCGGCACCGCATTTATAATATGTCAATTTGACCCATTTGTCGGCTTTTTCCGTTTTAGCGCACCGTTTGAGATGATGCTGATAAGTGCCGGGGTTTTGTTGATTTCCACCATTATTGGCCGCCCATATTGCCGATTTTTTTGTCCATACAGCGCGTTGTTACGAATTACGGCACCATTATCAAAATGGCAGGTTTCTGTAACCCCGGATAAATGTATTAAGTGCCGTTTATGTGAAAATAGTTGCCCTTTTAATGCAATTATTCCCCCATCTCCGGAGTATAATAAAAATGATATCATAAAATCAAGACGACAGGTGATAACCTTCATTATACTGTTACCGATACTTATAATCGCCGGAATATTCGCGGGACGTTCGGCAGCACCGGCATTATCAAGGTTGGACACAAGGGTGCGCACAGCAGAGATGATGTGGCAAAAAAATAACAACCTTGGCGGCGAAACCCTGGAAACACAGGCATTTGAAATGCAAATGGGTGACACGAATGTACTGTATAAAGAGGCGGAAACTGTTAAAAATAATATTACCTTCGCAACCATGGTTGCATGTGGATTTATAGCATTAGTTATCGGATTAAAGCTTATTGGGTATAATATGTTAAAGAAAAATGATAGCTATTTGGCGCATCCATCAGACTGTTTTGCGTGTGGCAGGTGTTACCAGTATTGCCCGGTTCGCGGCGACGGTTCAGTCGCGGATAGCCGGATTCCGGATAATATTTAAAAGGACAACATTGTGAATAGTGATTTGTTAAAATCATGGCATATGGCTTTTCAACGTTCCGCAGTTATTGCTGTAATATTTTCATTTATCGTATGTGGGTTATTAATTGCGAATTTCATTAGAATTCAATCTGCTAACCCATTCAATAACCCGCGCCTTGTCAGCTTAAAAAATGAAATTTTAAAGCAAGGCGATAAAACAAAATCTAAAGAATACCGCGAATTGGACGCGAAATACCGTAACAATTATGACACTGCCCTGAAGACCGGTAATTATGGTGTTAAATTATTATTATTTGGCATTGTCGCGTTTTTATTATTAAATCGCGCAGCAGCAATTGTAAATAGAAAATTGCCGGTTGTGTCCACTGCCATACCACAAAAAAAGGCATTTTCAACATTGGCGTTATCGTCGGTTGGGTTAATTTTTATCGGTATTATCATCGGGTTATCATTAATTCCACCACCAATGTTTCAGATAACAAATTCACCGGTGCCCGCACCACCACCCACTGCCACCTTTGACCCGGGACAGATAACAAGTATTAATAATTCCATTGCTACAACATCAACCGCAACAGTTGTTACAGCATCATCCAATAATACCGCAACAGTAAATGTTGTAAAATTACCACCTGCTTTTCCACCCAAAAATGGTGTTGTTAAACAAAGAAACAATTCTGTTGCAGGTCAACCGACTGATGATACCATGCCTGCTGACTGGGATAACAACTGGCCTGTGTACCGTGGTACTGCCGGTATAGGCACAGTAAGTGACAAAATAACCATTACAGATAAATTGGTTGTAAAATGGAAATCCGGCATTGCGATGCCCGGGCAAAGCAGTCCGGTTGTATGGGGACAAAATATATTTGTAACCGCCGCGACCGATAAAAAACGTGCAGTATATTGTTATAATATTGATAATGGCAAATTGGCATGGACAACAGAGATAAAAACCAAAGATGGAAAAAATGATATGACAGTAAGCGAATATACCGGATTTGCCGCCCCTACACCGGCAACAGATGGCATGCGGGTATACGCCATTTATGCAAATGGTGATATTGCGGCAGTCGATTTAAATGGAAAAATAGTCTGGTCAAAAAATTTAGGAACGCCGGAAAGTCAATATGGATACGCATCTTCATTAACATATTACCGCGGTCGGGTTTTTGTTCAGTATGACATGGCAGGTGATGAAGATGGAAAATCGGCAGTATTCGCTTTTGATGCTGTCACCGGAAAAGAATTATGGGCCGATACCACTAGACCTGTCGGCAATTCATGGACATCGCCATCTATATGCAAAGTAAATGGTACTGACACACTTATTACCATTGGAAAACCATATATTATTGGTTACGACCCGACCAGTGGTAAACGGTTGTGGCAAATTAAATGCACCAGTGGAGATATGGCATCTTCCCCCGCGGTATTAAATGATATCCTGTATACGGTTGTGCCATATAACGCATTGCAAGCAATAAAATTGGGTGGTAAAAATGAACTGCCGGAGAATGCGATAAGTTGGCAGGGATTTGATGGATTACCGGATATAACCAGTCCGGTGGCAGCAAATAATAAAGTTTTAACAGCAACTACATCCGGTACATTGACATGCTGGAATGCAAAAGATGGAAAGAAACTGTGGGAACATGAATTAGGAAATGACTGCTACGCCTCACCGCTTGTTTGTAATGGCAAAGTCATACAACTTGATGATAAAGGTGGACTTAATATATTTCCTTATAACGACAAAGCACCGTCAATATCAACATTTAATATCGATGACAGCGGATTTCATGCCACCCCGGCACTGGTTGAAAAATATATTATATTACGAAGCAAAGATAACCTTTACTGTGTAGAACCAGCAAATTAAAATTACTTTAACGAAAATAGGGCAATCACAATGGATTGCCCCTAACTAACATAAATTGACCTGTTTAATGGTAATTAATGCATTGGAAAGGCATTTTAATGAGTAACCCCAGGCGTCAGCCTTACCCTTATACACATTTTATCATTAGAAAAAATAATGTGTGATTTAAACCAACCCCAGCGGGGTTGTATATTTATAGAACATGATTTCGTATATTAAAACCGACCCCAGAGCGGGTCGCATATAATTACCGACATTCTGCTATGTTATATGCGACCCACGCTGGG
>CAZNLA010000105.1:0-13063 GCA_964573385.1 uncultured bacterium | reverse complement strand
TCCCCAGGCTGACGCCTGGGGTTACTCATTAAAATGCCTTTCCAAGGCATAAATTACTCATGAAAATAGAAAAAATATCCAATTTATTTGAGTTAGAAATTAGGTTTCAGATTTTATAAAGGTCACTTCGACAGGTCTCAGCGACCGTGATATCTACTGGTCACTGAGCCTGTCGAAGTGACCAGCCTGAAAACTGAAAACTTTTCTTCTTACTATTCCAGCAAATCCTTCACCACTTTGCCTGCCGGGTTGCGGGGTAGTGTATCTACGAAGACTATTATTTGGGGTACTTTATAACTGGGCAGCCTTTCAAAACAATGGCCTTTTACGTCTCTTTCTGTCAGATTCGGGTTTTCTTTTACTATATATGCTTTCACTAATTCACCCAGGTGAATACGCACGCCGGTGGCGGGGACGCCTTTCACCGCGGCTTCTTTCACTCCCGGGCAACTTTGCAATATCGCTTCCACCTCTACGGCAAAAACATTTTCTCCGCCTACAATTATCATATCTTTCTTGCGGCCTTTAATGAAAAAATAGCCATTTTCATCTACTGCCGCCAGGTCACCGGTGCGGAACCATTCTTTGCCGTTTATAATCGCTATCGCGTCGGACAAACGGTCGGGTTGGCGAAAATATCCGCTGATTACTTCTTCGCGGTTAAACAATAACTCGCCGGGAACGCCTGGTGGTACTAATTCATCATTATTATCGACGATTATCGCGTATACAAAGGGGAGTAATTTGCCAATTGAATCTGCTTTTTCCTCGACATCATCATTTCGCAATACATGGGTCATGCTGATAGTTTCGGTAAGGCCGAAGAAATTATGCAGTGATACCCCTGGGAATTTTTCTCTGAGTGCCTTAATTACCGGCACCGGCATGGGTGACCCGGCGTATGCCATCACCCGTAGCGATGACCAGTTATATTTATCTAAACCGGGCATGGCCAGTATCTTTTGAAAAACTGTGGGTACCGACAAAAATGTGGTAATCTTCTCTTTTTGCACCAAATCCATCAACAATTCCGGTTCTGATACTTTGGTGATGATGACCGGGGTTTTCTGGTATGCCGCAGTCGGCAAAGAACTATATAACGCGGTACAGTGGAACATGGGATTAACCAGCAAATGGATATCATCCGGGCTAAAACCGTGGGCGTTAATGGCTGCCATAACATTGAATATTAAATCGCAATGCCGCATTATTGCCCCTTTGGGGGTACTGGTGGTACCACTGGTATGCATAATAATCGACACATCAGTCGGGTCGGGTTTTACCGCGGGGGCATCTGCCAATTCCGCCAACGCGGCAATGCCATTATTTAATGTGAACAGATGGAACTCGCTGCCGCTACCCTGGTATGACATTACCGGCACACCACATTCCTCTGCCATTTGTATGGGTATTGTATCGGTGGCGCCACTTACAAATAATATATCCGGTTCAACGGTGGTAAATATGCCGCGCAGGCTTTCTTCTTTCAACCATGTATTTAACGGTATTATGGCACCGCCCAATTTTTGCACTGCCCAGTATATCAGGTAATATTCCAGCGAGTTTTGCAAATATACCGCTATCCGTGGTTTTTGTGATTTAGCGTTTGCCCATATTCCACCCGCCAGTTTATCGGTGATAATATTCGCTTTTTCATAACTAACCCGGCGCGAACCGTCTGCCGCGGCTAACCCCTGTGGATTCAGCGCAACTGCTTCTGTCCAAAAATCCAATGTCGTTTTTAAGTTCGGTAATCGTATCGGTTTTGCCTGACAATTTAACAATTCCTGTAATTCCGGCACTATAATATCCGCCACCGACCTGTTTCCAAACTCGTTCGGGTGGTTCTGGTCTGCCCAGGCATTTCTATCCTCGCAGATATATGCCTGTATATTTGGTATATATTTACAACAGAATTTTCTTGAAGTTTCTTCTTCAAGAATTCTATATTTTGCACCGCGTTCATCAGTGCCGCCTTCTTTTTCACAATAATTACCATTTTCATCAATGCGTTTGCCAAACACCCCCAGCACTATTGCCGTAGCTCCGGCAGAGGTGATTTGCGACAGGCACCATTCCAGGTCGCTAGCCCAATCTTCGCACGGACGTTCATTGCGCCACCAGTCATTCGCGCCAAACTCAATCAGCACTACATCCGGATTTAATGCCAGCACATCACGATGCAGTCTTTCTTTGGCCTCTATAAATGTTTCACCACCGACACCGGTATTTATAAATTCATGGTCGGGGAAACGGTCCTGCAAAATATCGCTGTAACGACCATTAACGCCACCACATTCTGTTAAAGAATCACCGAAACATACCACTCGCATAATAAATACTCCCGCATTAATTAAATCTAATTTGTATATGTGATGCCATTTTACTAATAAAAGCATGTAATTACAAACATTTACATACCAGTATGGGTAAATTCACCTTACAAGACTTTCGCTTCCACAGGAAAAGATGCTTAAAAATGGTCGCTTCGACAGGCTCAGCGACCGGTCACTGAGCCTGTCGAAGTGACCTAAAGCAAAAGTCCTGATCTTAGTCGACAGTAACAGAGGGGAGAATATGGACAGACAATATTATTTGGATTTAGCAAAAACCGGTATTTCAATGCCTGTGGCAGCAGATTTAGTTTTGCATGAAAAACCAGACCACGACGCGATATCAAAAGACGCGGAAAGATTCGCGGAAATTCTGATAGAGACCGCAGAACGATTTAAAACACCATTGGCATTGCCACACATGAATCTTGAATTAGAAAAACATGTGATGCTGAAGATATTGGGCATCCCGGATGCCGAACGCGATTCCTATCACTTTTCATCAATACCTACCGATGATATGGTGGATAGATTGCAGAATGCGTCAATTGAAGGCTGGAATGAAGTTTTAGACGCGCATTTATCGACGACAAAATATGTTATAAAAAAAAGCGATTTGGTGCCGGTGGGCATGTGTATTGGCCCGTTTTCCTTAATGACAAAATTAATTGCGGACCCTATAACCCCCATTGCACTGTATGGCGCAGGGGTTACCGCAGATGAAGACGACGAAATAGCCATTATTGAAAAAGCATTGGAAATGGCAGTTATCTTAATACTTAAGTCTATTGATGTGCAGATTAAAAATGGCGCAAAAGTTATATTTATCGCGGAACCGGCGGGTAACAAGGTATACCTGTCGCCAAACCAGATAGAAGACGGCAGCGATATATTTGACCATTTTGTAATGAAACATAACCGTATAATTAAAAAAGTGCTGGATGATGCCGGTATTGATTTAATATTTCATTGCTGCGGAGAATTAATCCCCGAAATCCTTAAAGGTTACTCATCGTTGCACCCGGTGATGATAAGCCTCGGGTCGTCGCGCAAATTGTGGGAAGACGCGGAAATAGTGGCGAAAGATATAGTATTATTCGGCAATCTCCCCTCAAAAAGATTCTACTCTGACGATTTAATAACCGTGGACCAGGTGAGAGAACTGGGGAGCGAAATAAAAAGAAAGATGAAAGAAGTAGGCCACCCATATATTCTGAGCAGTGAATGCGATGTGTTAAGTGTACCTGGTTGCGAAAAAACCATAATGGAAAAAGTAATGGCAATACAGGAAAGTTGAGTAGCACAGGTGCTACAGTAACCCATATAACCGTTTTGCCTGAACCATACAGGCTTTTGTAAAGCCCAATTATTTCAATTTATTCTGTACGGAATGCCGTCCCCGGCATTCCTCTTTGAGACAGAAACTATCTATTCAAAACTCAGGAAAATCCTTTAATCAAGTGAATCATGGTTCAGGGACAGAAACCTGTACAGTAAAAAACACAACTTAAACAATTTGTAATCAGCAAAAACTGCAAAAAGAGTATAAAATTGATAATTTTATTAAATAATGAGTATATTTTGAAATATTTTCAAAGAATGTATATACTTACATTGACGATTTAGTATCAGGTTTGCTATACTCGAAATATACAGTACATGTTTATATATCTGAATATCTGAAATTTCCGATTCGCAGCATAGTAAAGGGGCGCAAGGTATGCCTAAGAAAATTTTGGCGGTAGATGACGAACGACATATAGTCCGATTAATCCAGGTTAATCTGGAACGGGCTGGTTATCAAGTTATAACAGCATTTGATGGTCGTGAGGCATTGAAGAAAATTGAAGAAGAGCGACCTGATCTGGTTGTTCTGGACGTAATGATGCCGTTCATGGACGGTTTAGAGACGCTGAAGCGTATCCGCGCAAACCCGATGACTAACCGGACTCCGGTGATTATGTTAACGGCTAAGGCGCAGGATCAGGACATCTTCACGGGTTATTCCAGCGGTGCAGATATTTATCTGACAAAACCGTTTAACCCGATGGAATTACTGACTTTCGTGAAGAGAATCTTCACCGAGTCAGAAGGGGAAGACGATGGGCACACATACACAATCTAAATGCAGATGCTGTGATTCATCAAGTGCTGTCGGGATTATTTTTGGCGTTGTTGCCCTGTTAGGGTTAGCTGCATTAGGGGTGTGGGCCGTCAGGAGCACATCTGTCAGCCAGGAAGACCCGGAATTAAAATCAGACAGATTACTGAATGAAATTGAAGAAAGATTGAAACAGTTATCTGCAACTCAGCAGCAACTGGATAATTAATCGGCAAAAATTAATATGTTCCTGCGGGGCAGAGTATTACTCTGTCCCGCAAGGCGTTGGTAAAGCCGATTACTACGCATATGGAAAAGAAAAATAATAAATGCAAAATAAGCAGCCTCTCAGCTTTTTCAAGACAGCTACTTCTTCTGCTGTTGCGACCTGCAATAATACTGCCCGCCTTGCTTTTTGTATTAATACATTCTTTCAGCCAGGTAAACTTCAATGAATTAGCACGCCGACTGGCGATTTACCATCTGACTATTGAGACCGGATGGGAAATAAAGATAAGCGAATTAAACTTCAGTAAAAAAGGCGAGATAAAAATCCGCAAATTAATTGCCCATGATAAAGCGGATGATGATGTAGTTTCGATACCTTTAATCATTGTTAAGTATGATTTAAATAGATTTCTTAATAATCCCGGCGCGCCAGTTGCGGCGATAACCGCTGTCAACGTCAACTCACCACAATTTATAGTAAGACGCAATAAAGCGGGAAAGTGGAACTTTGACCATTTACTGCAAACGAAACCCCACAAACCTACACCTATTAATGAAAAATTACAAGCAGAAATTACTATAGCAAATGGGCATTTACTGTATACCGACAAAAAAGGTTGGGGTGGCGGAATTGCCCCATTAAATGAAGAGTTAAATGATATAAATTTAGTTATAACCCCCACCAGATCTGGCGCAATGCCATTTCAATTCTCCGCTTATGATGCCACCAAAAAACTGCAGAAAATAAGTACCGGCGGAACAATTAATATTGATACCAACGGGGCATTGGTTCGCACGGATGTATACAATATAGACATTCGTCGGGCCATGAAAACATTTGCAAAGGTGTTGCCCGCGGATATGCCGTTAACCATTGATAATGGTACCATAGATATGCGGTTTCAATTAGCGATTAACGGCAATGCTCCCCCACTACTTTCCGCAGTGATAGACCTGAAAAATCTGCGTGGGAAAACTATTGTAGAGGTTCCTCAGAATGTTAAAAACAAAAAATCCACTGAGAAATTAGTATTGCCATTTGAGATAAAGTACGGCAACTTTGATTTGAATGAAAACGGCATCAGCATTTCCGGCATAAATGTAAAATTGGCACAGGCACCAATTACCGTTAGCGGTACAATAACTGACATGAAAAAACCAATTTTTAATTTACACATTAGCGCGGATAAGATTGAACCGACAAAAATTGTAAAACTTATAGGGTCTTTACGAAGATTAGGTTATTCGTGGCAGGGAAAATTAAATATAGATGTTGATTTTAGCGGAACAACAGATTTGCCGGTGGTACGGGCAAAATTATCCGGCGTTGATTTAGGCACTGAGTTCGGCGATTTCAGTAATATCTCCGGTGAAGTTAAATATGCCGACGACATTATCACCATTAGCAAGATACAAACCGGGGCATTTGGCGGCATGATAAAAGGTGATTTATGGATAAATGGCGGCAGTTATAAAAAACCATTTACTCTGGCAGCATTACGAGGTTACGCGCAGGATATTAAACCAGAAGAAATACGAAAGAAGTTCGATAAAAAGTCAAAAGCCAAAACATTTAAAGAGATGATGACGGATTATAGTAAGGTAAATGGCAATGTAAGTGGCGATATAGCGTTGAAAGTAACCCAATATCCAAAAAGAAACAAGAAAAACAGAACCGGGACAATAAAAGCAGAATTAATAACAGATTTGCGCGGCAAAATGGGGGTAGCAATACCCATATCATTGGCCGGCGAGTTTGCCATGGCGGGTAATGTAGTAATAGTATCAGATGAAGATGAGAAAATTGATACCACCGTCTCCGCGTCGTTATCGCACCTTCAACTTAAAACACCGGATGGCATTATTCGCGCCTCGGGCAGATTATTGACGGATGAAAAGATAATTGTTGACGTGCAATTGTCAGAATTAAACTTAGCAATATTACAACCATTTATTGATATTAAAAATGTATCCGGTAAAGGTTATCTTTCCGGCACCGCATCCGGATATTATTTGAACCCATCATTTGCCGGCAGATTTCACATAGAAAAACCGCAGGGAATGGGATACAAAGTTGATGACATTGTGGGAGACTGCGAATTATCCTTAACACCGGATGTTAAGATAGTTGATAAATATATTTTAGACAAATTAAGCTTTACAAATATGGTTATTTCGGCAAATAACAGCCACATTCGCGGATCTTTTTTAGTGAAAAATAAAAACGGCAAACCACAAACCAATATAATGTTAAAGATACCACGAACGTCAATAAGTGATATCGCCACCATTGCGGGAATAAAAGGCAAGATACCTTTTGACGGCATAGTTGAAGGTGATTGCCAGTTAAAAGATATTACAGAAAACCCCGGTGGGAATCTGGATTTAATTATACATCAACCGGAAGTTGACTTGCCGGAATTGCACCTGTCGGATGGCAGAAAAATTAACCATACAACATTAAACGGCACAAAACTGGAATTGGATGTTATGCTGAAGGATGGAATAGCGTTTTTAAATAAATCATCATGCGATTTAGGTGGAATAAATATTCTTGTCACCGGCCAAATTCCGGTATTAAAAAAGAATGCCCCGGTGATATTAAAATGGGAATTGCCGGATATTGACCTGCGCGATATCGCAATTATGACAAAAACTGTACAACCGAATTTACCTGAAAATATAACCACTGTACTGGATAATATTGACCATTACGCCACCGGTGAAATAGCCGTAAATGGTAATACCACCTTCATAATCCCTGACTTTACCGATGAAAGATTTGCCGTTAAGTTCATCAAATCATTTATCATGGATGTCCAGGTGGCAGTGCCAAACGGACTTAAAATCGCCGGGATTCCATATACCACCTTTAATATCGCCGGCAGTTTTTCCGGTAATGATATGATATACACCGTAAGGACATTTGAATTTGCCCGCAATTTATCTAAAAGAAAATATAGCGTTAAATTGATTGATGATTTTGGTCCGGGTATGTTGTGGATTTTACCCAATAACAAACAGGAAATAGATTTTGGATTTAAAATTGAAGCGGAAAATGTAAATCAGATTCGCCGCGACATTATGCAATTAGCATCGTTATTTGAAACCATTGTGCCGTTACAAACATTATCTAAAACTGTGCAGGCAATACCTACGCCATTCTCAGCGGTCAACGATATGACCATTAATATATCCGGCGCTTTAAACCAACCATTAATAGATACTAAAGTAAAATTATCTAAATTAATGGTGGGAAATATCGACATAGAAAATGTTGATACTCATTTTACATATGACGGTGGCCCAAACCAAATTGAAGCAAAATTAAAGCTGAAAAAAGTGAGTATTGGCGATGTCGGGTTGCTGAATGTGAATACAGATTTTATTTATGACGGCAGTTCCAATAAAATAAGCATCACAAATCTATTGATAGATAGCGAAGAAGACAAAACAAATAAGTCCGTTTTGCAAGGCGTTTCTGTTGATATGAATGGCGATTTAACCTTCCCGGGTGCCGATAAGCAAACAGGACAGATAGATATGTCGGTCAATGCCCAGCAAATAGACCTGGCGATTATTGGCAAATGGTTAAATATACCGGTTCTGCAACAGTTCAAGGGGAAAGCAAGTATTATCGCCACCGTATATTCTGACATGGAAAAACCAAATATCCGCGCATCTGTCGATATTGAAAAGCCGGAATATATGAATAACCGCTTTGACATGTTATCAATGGTGGTAACCATCGACGAAGAGGGAATTTGGTTGGGGAAATGGTTGAAGCGAGAAAACGCGCCGACCAACTTAACCCCGGTGAAAAATATTGAAAACAAGATAATATTCGAAGAAGGCGCAGGAACGCTTTCCTATATATCTGACAATAAAAATCAGGTCGAACCGTTGCAGATTTATGGATACATACCATTTGAATGGTCCGGCCCATTATTGCCAAATGTGCCGGTTAACAAAGATTGTTATATAGAATTGCGCCTGCCCAAACAAGGGTTGTCCTGTGTCCGCCCATTTATGCCCGCAGAAATGCGCAAAGTTTTCCCGAAAATTGATAACGAAGACGGTAAAATTGAATCACTGGTTAAAATTGGTGGGCCGATATTCAGTCCGGTGTTAACTGATGGTAATTTACAATTGACAATACCGCATTTAACCCTGGAACAGGTAACACAGGATATCCCGGAAAAATTAAACCGGGTCAATTTGGATATTAATTTTCATCCCAATGCTAACAATAAAACACTCACCGTCCTTGATATCCGGGATTTTTCTGCTGTTTTTGACCGACCGGTGGTTAATAAAAAAACATCATTCTCATGGGTTAAAAAAATGCTGGGAATAAAGGAAATTAAACTGCCGCCAAACGGTTCTTTTGTCGCTAAAGGTACAATTCTGGTTGACCCTGATAAATTGCAAAAAAATGGTATCTGGATACCGGCGGCAGATTTCCCGTCCAAGTTACGATATGACATAAAATTACAGTCGATTCGCGCGCCGATACGATGGCGGGAAGCGTTTAATGGCACTGTCACCGCGTTTTTACGACTGCATAACCGCCTGGACAGCGATCCGGAAAAATCGTTACCAATTTTAGAAGGATTGGCCTACGCGGAGAACTCGCGATTGGGTTATGATGAAACAAAAAAAACATCCGAACCAATTACATTACCCATAAATCCAGAATTATCAGTAGCATTGATTTTAGGTGAAAATAATTCATTTGACATTGTAATGCCACCAAATATTGCGGTAAAATTGCCATTTACCCCCACAAAATTATTACAACCATTATCAGCACTGGACATGGAAATAGCAGCAAAAGGTGAAAAACTGCCGATAACCAATTCATTTGTGTTTGCAATTAATTCAAAAGCTATGACTGATTACGCGGAAAAATATGGTGGTACTGACACTGTTGGAATTGGCACCTATGGCATGATTACCGGCAGATTGATTAAGCCTGTTATTGATGTTGATTGTATAATTGATTCGTCTGACGCAAAGATTCAATTACCCGGTGGCAACCTAAATATTACCAGTGGCAGAGCAAGATTCTCATACATCAATGACACCCCAAGCCTGGTAACACAGGCAGAAGCAACCGGGCAGGTAGATGAGTTCGCCATTATTGCCTCAATCGGAAAAATTGACAAAGATAATAAAAATATCATCTCCGGTGTTGATTTATTAGACCCGAATATCAGCACCAATTCATCATGGCTTAAAATAGAAACATCATACGCACCAACAGGCAAAAACCCGTTAACTCAGGAAGAAATATTTAGCCGCCTGTTTGGATTATCTGATGTTATGAATACTTTTAATTCCAATAAAGATACCGGCAGTTTAACATTATTATCGAAAATGGGGACATCTATCGCGTTACCACGGGTTGCGGATATGATACGTGGCAGCATTAACAGAGCATTCGGTACCAAGGTAATTGAGACTGTAAACCTGGCACAAAGTTATGACAAAACCGGCACACAGTTAAGTTTATATCCATCAATTTCTGCAACAACAATTGAGTTCTTTAAAACAAAATATACATCATTCCGTTTAGGCGGTTCAACTACTTTTGTGAGTCCGACTGACTGGAAATTATGGTTAACATACCGGGTGCCAAAAAACAAACTGTTAAACAATTTTAATATAACCGCAGAAACAAACAGTGAACATAAAAAGAACATTTCACTGCAGTATAAATTTGGGTTTTAAAGTATTGCGATGTAAGTCCTATGTATTGCAAGCATCTTGCTCGCAAAAAACCAGGCAGGATACTTGGAATACTCTTGTTTAGCAATTACCTAAGTCATATCTTTAAAGAATATAGTTATATCTCATCCAGTCGAACCCGTAAAAGCTCTACCGCCTCTTTTTGCCGGGAAACTATAACGTATAAATAGCCATCGTGAACCATGGTATGAGGATATCCATAATCACCACCTTTATGCATTCCGGGGTATTTTATATTGTATTTTTCATCTGCCAGAATATAATGCGTAGCAAAGGTTATGCCATCCTGTGACAATGACAGTATTAACGGGTTGCGTTGCCAGCGCGGTTGTGGGTCGGGACAACCGACATAATAGAATCTGCCATCCGGAAGTTTGCCAAAATGGAACTTAGTCGCGTTGTCTGTAAAGTCAGTCGGCACCGGTGATGACCATGTTGTGCCGTTATCCGCGCTTTCTGTTACCCACAAATAATCCTCATTACTGCGCAACAACATGTGAAGTTTATCGTCATCAGTCTGAAAATATGCCCCCTCGCACAGGCCAACCGGCCATTTCATATAATCACGCAATTTCCAAAAAGATTCAGAATCGTCTACAATATTTTCACTCAACTCCGGTGGATATATGCCGGTCATTTTCCAACCACTCAACCCCGATGGGTCATCAGTAAATGGGAAACTTATATTCCCGGATATTATTAACCTGCCGGAAACGGTTTGCTGCGGTCCATGGTTTGGCACTATTGGAAGACCTAAATTTATTAATTCACCCCAATTTTTACCATCGTTGGATACCCGCGCGCATAAACGGGTATTTATATGTCCATCATCAGATGGTTGACGCTGATTATTTACTAAAGCGTTTGCTTTATAATCATAAAACCCGATGTAGGCAATTAATTGTTCATTACACTGGTGAAAACCACAGGCAGTGGCAACAGACACCGACTGACTATCGGTAAGCGAAACAGGTTGTGACCACGTAACAAAATCTTTACTACAGGATATTAACACCCGTTGACCGATGTCATCCTCATTCACCAATCCATTTGACCAGATTGCATAAAAAGAACCAGCATAAAAAGTGATATGCGGATGATGTGAATAACTCCATTGTTCAACAGGTTGATACAACCATACACGTTCAACCGGTAATTTTTTACGAACTACATTGTTGCTATATTTATTCGTTATTGCAGATTTTTCAACCGATATCAATTTGTCTTTCAATTTTATCGCATCCTTTTTTACAACGACAGATTATCAAAATATTGATAATTTACTGTATTGGCAAATATTTGACAAATTATAGAATTTATATAGCATATATACCAGAGGAACCTTTATGAATTCGTTTGAAAAATTTACAGCAAGACTAATACAGGGAGAGTTTAGCCGCATTGTGGCATTTGGATCATCCAATACCGAACGGCATCGTACCGGAATGCATTGGCTGGATTGCTTTGAACTTACCTGCCAACAAACATATGGTCGAAACTTTGCTTGTATCAACAGCGGAATATGTGGTGACACATCACGCGGTTTGTTGGAACGTTTTGAACGTGACTGTCTGGTATACAAACCAAATTTGGTTTTCATCACCATCGGTGGCAACGACGCGGCACCCGAACGCGCTATAGAATCTGACGAATACCGGCAAAACATGCTAATCCTTATAAAAAAATTGCAAGCGATAGATTGCCAGGTGGTGTTGCAGACTTACTATTCATGCGATACATTGCAAATGGGTGAACCTTTCGCTACCAGATTTTTTCAGCGTATGGATACTCTGCGCCAGTTAAGCGCGGAGACGGATTGCGGATTAATTGACCATCTGGCTTACTGGGAACCGCTTCGATTGCGACTACCGGACATCTATGCCCGTCTGATGATAGATGCAATGCACGTAAACGAACTCGGCAACATGGTACTTGGCCTGCAAATTGCCCGCACCTTTGGTTTGACCATACCCGACGAACCATATTTTCGCGAGACCTTCGCCTTGCTGGCACTTATGGATAGCCTGAGTTAACGATAGACTTGTCCTTAAATAATTCTTAAGCAGTATCTTATACTTACCGTTTTTGCTAACTGTTTCGGTTTCAATACAATTCGTCTTACTGTAATAGGGTGTCCGCTATGGTCATTATACGTAGGGAACTCATCCGGCGCGAAAACTGTATTATCATCAGGGATAACAGTGAATAACGCCAAATTATCGCTTCCCTGTGGCAACGTTATTACCGCGGTTTCTATTTCCCGGACTTCTGTTAGGACAAAATTATCAGTAACATATAGTTCACCATCAACGCGATTAAACCGATAACTGCGGATATATTCAAGACAACCAGCATCTGGCTTGTAACATTTTGTCAGGTTTATATCTATAGACAATTCTGTTTCAGAATAATCATTTTTTGTAATTTCCGCTGTAAAAGTTTTCCCTGCTTCCTGTTCGTAACCATTTATTATCGCCAGTGAATGCCCTTTTGTGCGGGCGGCAAGGAACTCATAACGTTTATGGCTGAAAAAGTCACGCACATATTCCGGCGCGCCAATATCAATAACTGCTCTTTTGCCATTTAAATTAAGAATAAAATTACAGATCGGAAGAGCACACGTCTGAACTCCAGTCACATTCAGAAATCT
>CAZNLA010000104.1:0-13122 GCA_964573385.1 uncultured bacterium | reverse complement strand
TTGCCATTTCCAGTTTTTGCGCGCTTACTAAAACTTTGAATCTGCCTTCGTTTAACTCGCGGTCGCCACGAATTAATGCCGCGACAGGCTTGCCATCGGCCATATATATTAATGTTTTAACCAGTTTATGCGGTTTAGCTTTAAGATAATCACAAACCTGTTGTACCGTATGCGCGTCAGGAGTTGATATTTTCGCCATGCTGCCGGCAGGGGTAGTATTGTTAGCTGCCGGTGGGTATGAAAACTCCGCGATTTCGCGGTTTGCGGCGTAATTACATGTCGGGCATAAGAATATTGAATCTTCTCCGGCATCTGTAACTAACATGAACTCTTTTGTTTCTTTACCACCGATTGCACCACCACTGGCATCAACCGGTGTCATATCCAAACCGCATTTTTTGTATATCTTACAATAGGCGTCAAACATATTGTTATATGTTTCGTTTAATCCTTCCTCACCACGGTCAAATGAATATGCGTCTTTCATCAGGAATTCGCGGGCGCGAATTACACCACCGCGCGGGCGTGGTTCATCGCGGAACTTCATTTGAATCTGATATAAGTTTAACGGAAGTTCGCGGTAAGAGCGCACGTTTTTACGCACCAGGTCTGTAATAACTTCTTCATGTGTTGGTCCCAGATAAAATTGCGCGCCTTTACGGTCTTTAAACCCTAATAATATCTCCGTCATATTCGCTTCGCGACCGCTTTCCTGCCATAATTCCTGCGGTGTCATAGCGGGCATATGCAGTTCCTGCGCATTATAGCGGTTCATTTCCGCGCGGATAATATTTGATATATTATCAATTACCTTCCATCCCAATGGCATGAAGGTATATACGCCGGCGGAAAGTTGGCGTATGAAACCGGCACGCAACAACAGACGGTGGCTTGTCATTTCGACATCGCTGGAAAGTTCGCGCAAAGTTGGCGCGAAGATATTAGAAAACCTCATTTATATTTACCCCATATGTAATCCGCCATCAACAGATATATCTTGTCCGGTGATATATTCTGCCTGTGGCGATGCTAAAAATACAATTAATGCTGCGACATCCTGTGGTGTACCGAATTTACCACGGGGGATGTTTTTTAATAATCCTTCACGACGGGTTTCATCCATATCCACAGTGATATCTGTCTCTATCATCCCGGGACAAACAGCATTGACGGTAATACCCTGTCCCGCGACTTCCCGTGCTAACGCGCGGGTTAATCCTAATAATCCTGCTTTTGCCGCGCAATAATTTGCCCGTCGAATGTCACCAACATATGCCGCGTCAGAAGATATATTTATAATACGTCCCCATTTTGCCCGCAACATAGGTGGTAAAGATGATTTGCATACTGTGAAAGCGCCGGTTAAATTAGTTTCTATAACCGCGTCCCAGTCGTCACGTGGCAAAAAACGCAGATAATTATCACGGACAATGCCGGCGTTGTTAACGACAATTGTAGGTGCTGAAATCTCTTCAGCAATCTTTGTCAATGCGGTTTTTATTTCCGTGTCATGTGTAATATCTACCTGCAGGGCAATTGCTTTTTTACCCAGTGCGCGTATTTCATCTACTACTGCGTTTGCTTTATCACTTTGCTCACGATATGTAATGGCGACATCAGCACCCGCCACCGCCAGAGCAATGGCGATGGCTTTGCCAATTCCGCGTGATCCACCTGTTACTAATGCTGTTTTTCCTGTTAACATTTATGCCAGTTCTTTTCCGGTTAATCGGCGGTATGCTTCCATATATTTCGCGCGGGTATTAACTACTATTTCTTCCGGCAACACTGGCGCGGGTGGTTCTTTGTTCCAATCCAGAGTTTCCAGATAATCGCGCAGATATTGTTTATCAAATGAATCCTGTGATTTACCGGGACTATATGTTTCCAAATCCCAAAATCGTGATGAATCCGGGGTCAAAACCTCGTCAGCAAGGGTCAGATTGTCTGCGCCGGGTTCCATACCAAACTCAAATTTTGTGTCAGCGATAATAATTCCACGCATACGTGCATAATCCGCAGCAGCCTGGTAAACAGATATACTTAGATTTTTTACCTGGTCTGCTATGCGAACACCCAGGGTATCAACAACAACGCTGAATGGAATGTTTTCATCATGTCCGCTTTCAGCTTTTGTTGACGGGGTGAAGATTGGTTCGGGTAATTTATCAGATTCGCGTAATCCTGCTGGCAGTTTTATGCCGCAAACGGTACCTGATTTTTGATATTCTTTCCAACCGGATCCTGCCAGGTAACCGCGAACTATGCATTCAATAGGTAATATTTTTAATTTACGTACCATCATACTGCGACCGGTTAAAATTTCGCTGAACGGCCGCAAAGTAGTTGGGTAAACGCTGGTATTTGCGCTAATCAGATGATTGCGTACCGATGCTGATGTTACTAAACCGCTAAGTTTTTCGAACCAGAAAAGCGACATCTGAGTCAAAATCTTCCCTTTATCGGGGATACCGTTTGGCATAATAACATCAAAGGCAGAAATCCTGTCTGAGGCGACAAATAACAACCGCTGGTCATCAACCTGATATAGGTCTCTGACTTTGCCACGGCTGATAACCGGAATTCCTGGCAATTCGCTGCGCAACATTACTTTTGATTCTGTCATAGTTCCCCTCGCATATGAAATAAATCTTTCCCAAAGGATAGTTAATTATACATTTTTGAGGCTGTTTTCGTCAAAAATATACTTTAACATTACTTTCACCCTGTAAAGGAAAATATGCTTAAATAAATGGCTAGTTCGATAGTCTTAGCAACCGGTCAGTGAGTTTGTTGAAGCGATTTCAAACGAAAGTCCTGTAATAAATATATTAACCGCGAAAGAAACACAAAGAACACAAAGAGTATTAAAAATTCTTCTTTTGTGATCATTGCGATCTTTTGCGGTGAATGATTATTGGTTATGTTTTTACCTACATTATTGAATGTAAGTTTTTATTTAAGAAAATATTTTTAAATTAATTTTTATCAAATATGTTCTTAACGCAATCCTAACAATTAAGCATCATTATATATATGGTTCAAATGGAAATTGATCCAATGTTTATTTAAAAGGGAAATGGCGCCTTCCCAATGATAATGCGGAAATTTTAACCGCAAAAATATTTCCTTGTAATGCTAAAAGGAGCATATTTAAAATGAAGCTGAAAGTAGCTCTTGGCGTTGTATTATTAACGCTAACACCAATGGCAGTATTCTGCCAAACCGCTGATGCGGACACGAAAGCAGCAATTGACAAATTGCAGGCGCAGATTGATACCTTAAAAACACAGGTCAGCGACCCGGAAGGTGGTATCCAGGTAAATATCACTGATGTGTCAAAATTAAAGAAAGTTACTATTTCCGGTTATGCCCAATTACGTTTTGCCTGGGATCAGTCAGCTACTAATACCGCGGCAGCAGGTGACCAGCGTATGAACTTCTCACAACGTCGTATACGTTTAAAAATCGCTGGCAAACCAACAGATTCAACGAATATTGTATTCCAGTCTGATATGGGTGACAAAGGATTTGTTATGAAAGATGCCTATATCGATTATATACCAACTGGCAATACTGTTACCGGCATTACTGCTACCATCGGACAATTTGCAATTCCATTCGGTTATCAGAACGCAGCATCTTCTTCTTCAATGGATACCCCGGAACGCGCACAAATAGTGCGTGATTTATTCCCGGATGAATATGACCGCGGTATTAAAGTTTCTTCAAAAGCAGCAGGTATGGTACGTTGGGATTTAGCAGTATTATCTGGTGCTGGCATGAATAATGCTGATAGCAGTCAGAATAAAGATTTTGTCGGACGTATTCGCGTTAAGCCAACCCAGTCATTAGATGTTGCTGTTTCTGGTTATAAAGGTGGAAAACAGTTCCTGGGTTCCGGCGCATATACCGGCAAGCGTGAAAATTATGGATTTGATTTCCAGTACTATTCAGAAAATATGAGCATAAAAGGTGAAATGATTTCCGGTGACAAGATTACAGTTGCTGCCCCTGGTAAAAAACAACGCGACACTGGTTATTATTTAACAAGTACATATAACCTGACACCTAAAAATGTTGCTGTATGTATGTATGATTTCCAGAGAGTTGATGGCGATACTGCCGGGAATAGAAAGACTGTCACATTAGGAATCAATCATTTTCTGGATACCAATTCAAAACTTCGCTTCTTCTATATCTGGAAAGCAGAACAGAAAGTGAAAACCAATAACAATGCGGCATATATTGAAATGTTAAGCACATTTTAAGTAAAAGTTAAAAGTTAAAAGGAGAAAATAAATGAAAAAACAATTTACAATAGCAGTAATCAGTCTGCTAATCGCCACCGGAAGCGTTATTGCCGGTCTGGTAATCAAAGGTTCTGACACGATGGCTACACTTGGCCAGAATTGGGCAGAAGCATACACGAAGTCTCATCCGGGTGCTGAAATTTCAGTGCAGGGTGGTGGATCAGGAACCGGCATTGCGGCATTAATAGCAGGCAGTTGTGACGTTTGTCAGTCATCACGTTCTATCCAGGAAAAAGAGATTGATAAATGCCGCGAACGCAACATCTTCCCGGTTGCAACCACAGTAGCGTTAGATGGACTTGCGGTTGCAGTTAATGCTGCTAATCCTGTTAAGTCATTAACTCTTGCTCAAATAAAAGGTATTTACACCGGACAGATTACCAATTGGAATCAGGTTGGTGGCGATGATTTAAAAATAGTCGTTTTATCCCGCGAGAATTCATCCGGCACCTATGTTTATTTCCAGGAAAAAGTTTTACAAAATGCCCGTTATGCTAATACCGCTTTAATGATGCCGACAACAAAGGCTATTCAGGCAGAATTATCAAATAATGCACGTGCTATTGGTTATGGCGGTGAAGCTTATTTTAAAAATAAGACATCTGTTAAAGTTTTGACTGTAGCAGAGAAAACAGGTGCAACCCCGGTTTACCCGTCTGATGATAATGTTAGATCAAAGAAATACCCGATAAGCCGACCATTATTTTTCTATACCAATGGTAAGCCTGCCGGAAAAATTAAAGATTTTGTAAACTTCTGTCTTAGTGAAGATGGACAAAATATTGCTGAAAAAGTTGGATATGTAGCTTTAAAGAAGTAGTGTTATTTAATATTAGTTACCGCGCTTTAATTAAGGTGCGGTAACTATATTTAAAGGTGAATTATTAATGTCTGATATTAAGAAAAAGTTTAAGTTTAGAAATATAGTTGAATATCTCATAGAAAAATTGATTTTTTTTAGTGGGATAGCGACTATTTTATTTGTTATATTCATCCTTGCTTTTATTACTTATGATGCTTTTCCGATATTTAAAACCAATACATTGCAAAGCATGATATTTGGAAAAGACTGGTATCCTGTACCGGAAGATGTTTTCGGTATGTTGCCATTAATTTGTGGATCTTTAATTGTAACAGCAGGTTCAATAATTATTGGAGTTCCGGTAGGCGTTGCTGCCGCAATATATATTGGTGAAGTTGCACCACCCAAATTACGTGAGATTTTAAAACCAACAGTAGAAATTTTAGCCGCGATTCCTTCGGTCGTGATAGGGTTTATAGGATTGTTGTTATTGGCACCGTTTTTAATGAATCATCTTGATAAATATATGATGACAGGTCAGGCAGCAATTACAGGCGCGATAATGTTAGCGTTTATGTCGATGCCTACAATTATTTCAATATCAGAAGACGCGTTAAATGCAGTTCCAGGAGATTATAAAGCGGCGGCATACGCGTTAGGCGCGACAAAATGGCAGACCATTATACGTATTATTGTACCGGCGGCAAAAAGTGGTATTCTGGCCGCTGTAATGTTGGGTATAGGAAGAACAATTGGTGAAACAATGACAGTGTTAATGGTTACAGGTAACGCCGCGGTGGTTCCGGAAAATTGGCAGGCAATATTTAACCCGGTGCGCACAATGACGGCTACCATTGCCGCTGAAATGGGTGAAACGGCCCGGGATACGCCACATTTTCATTCGTTATTTATGATCGGTGTATTATTGTTTACAATCACATTTATCATAAATTTTATTGCGGATTTAGCACTTAGAAGGACAAGAAAATAATGATGAAAATGCGCAACTTATCTCAGGCCATTGCTTTTAACGTTTTACGTTTTATTGCCATGTTGGTAGTAATACCGGTTATTTTTGTGATTGTTGTCCTGTTTAAAAATGGATGGAGTGCAATGAGTTGGAAATTTATTACCTCAGCACCATCCGGTGATTTAACACAAGGTGGATTATTTTACCCTATAATGGGAACACTTGCCTTAGTTGGATGTACTATTATTATCGCATTACCATTGGGATTGTTATCAGCAATATATTTGTCAGAATATGCTAAGCAAGGAAAGATGATACGCATTATTCGTTTGGCTATTGTTAATTTAGCAGGTATACCATCAATTGTGTATGGACTTTTTGGTTATGGTGTATTTTGCTTAATGTTAAATATGCATGAATCAATTCTTGCAGGGGCAATGACATTGTCAATATTAATTTTGCCAGTTGTAATAGTAGCATCTGAGGAAGCATTAACTGCAGTACCACAGGGGTTTCGTGAAGCAAGCCTTGCATTAGGTGCTACAAAATGGCAGACCACATATAAAGTAGTATTACCTAATGCGTTACCGGGTATAATTACCGGCGCAATTTTAGGTATCAGTAGAGCTGCAGGTGAAACGGCACCTATTTTATTTACCGTTGTTGCTGCTTATATGCCAACATTGCCGAAGTCATTATTTGATAAATGCATGGCATTGCCATATCATCTGTATAATATTTCAACTCAGGTACCGGATGCTCCGTTGAATGTTCAATGGGGAACGGCTTTAACATTATTAATTCTTGCTGTCGGGTTAAATATCGCAGCATCATTCGTACGTGTTCATTTCCGAAAGAACCGTGCCTGGTGAGAAATTGGAGGATAGTTTGTTGAATACTACGTTAGACAAAAAGGGTAATTTTGAGATTATGACTGAAATAAAACCAATTATTAATGAACAAACGGTGAAGATTAAAGTAGAAAATGTTAATTTTTTCTATGATTCCAGCCAGGCTTTATTTAATATCTGTATGAATATAAAGTCAAATCAGGTTACGGCGTTAATCGGACCATCGGGATGTGGTAAGTCTACTTTTCTGCGAATGCTTAACAGAATGAATGATATCATACCAAATGTAAGGATGAATGGATTGATATCAATAGGTGAAGATGATATTTATGATAAGTCGACAGATGTTGTTGAATTGCGTAAGAAGGTAGGGATGGTATTTCAAAAACCCAATCCATTCCCAAAATCTATTTATGAAAATATAGCATTTGGTCCGCGTATACATGGCATAAAATCAAAATCGGTAATTGACGAACTGGTGGAAACAAGTTTGATATCTGCCGGGTTATGGAATGAAGTTAAAGACCGATTGCATAATAGTGCCATGGGATTATCAGGTGGTCAACAACAACGTTTATGTATAGCCAGAGTACTTGCTGTTAATCCTGATGTCGTTTTAATGGATGAACCGTGCTCTGCTCTTGATCCTATATCAACTTCCAGAATTGAAGATTTGATGAATGAATTGAAATCGAAATATACAATTGTCATTGTTACGCATAATATGCAGCAAGCCGCACGTGTATCAGAAGAGACTGGTTTTTTCCTGATGGGTGAGATGATTGAGTTTGGAAAATCAGAGATGATATTTACTGACCCGCGTGACAAACGGACAGAAGATTACATAACTGGTAGATTCGGGTAAAATGGAGGGGATATGAGAAGTCATTTAGAACGTGAATTTGAAAAATTAAAAAAACAGATTCTTTCATTATCTGCGGATGTGGAAGAAAATGTGATGAAAGCTGTTGATTCAGTTGTCAACCGTGACCCTATTAAGGGTGAAGAAGTGATTCTGGCGGATGAAGAGATAGATCTCAGTGAGGTTGACGTTGAGGAAGAAGTGTTAAAGATACTGGCTTTGCACCAACCGGTAGCTAACGATTTGCGTTATGTGTTGGCTATTTTAAAGATTAATAATGATTTGGAAAGAGTGGGGGATGAATCGGTAAATATTGCGGAACGGGCAATATTTCTCGCTAATCATCCGATGCCGATTCCGTCATTTGACTTTAATGTAATGGCCGCCAAAACACAAAACATGTTGCGGATGAGTTTGGATTCATTAATGAATTCAGATATTATTACAGCAAAAAAAGTATGTAAAATGGATGATGAAGTGGATGAATTGAATAGGATGATGTATACGCAAGTGCAAACCGCAATAAGACAAAATCCTGAATATGTGGAGAATCTTATTCATTTATTATCAATTTCACGCCATTTGGAACGTATTGCGGACTATGCTACCAATATCGCGGAAGATGTGATTTATATGATAGAAGGTACTATTATTCGGCATAAAACTGAAATATATCTGGCTAACGAGTCTTAAAAGGTAACATATGAAATATCGTATTTTAGTGGTTGAAGATGAAGAAGATATCCTTGAACTGATCCGGTATTCTTTGGAAAAAGAAGGTTATCTGGTGACAGTCGCCATGTGTGGTGAAGATGCGATAAGGTTAATCAGAGTTAATAACTTTGATATGATTTTATTAGATTTAATGTTGCCACAGATGGACGGATTAGAAGTTTGTAAAATATTGAAAAGAGATTCAAAGACTGAGAATGTACCAATAATGATGCTTACTGCAAAATCTTCTGAAACAGATATAGTTACAGGATTAGAGCTTGGTGCAGATGATTATATGACTAAACCGTTCAGTCCGAAAGTGCTGATTGCGCGTATGCGTACTGTTTTACGACGTCAGCATACTGAAACTTCTCAGGGTGAAAGCGATGTTATAAGATTAGGAAATATTCAAATACATCCCGGGCGTCATGAAATTATGGTAGATGGCAGCAGAATTGATTTAACATTTACAGAGTTTAAGATTTTACAAATGCTGGCACGTCGTCCGGGTTGGGTGTTTTCACGTCAGCAGATAGTTGATTCTGTATGCGGTGATGACAATATGGTTACAGAAAGGGCTGTTGATGTTCATATCCTGGGACTCAGACGAAAAATGGGTGATATGGGAAAATTCGTTGAAACAGTTCGGGGAGTAGGATATAAATTCTCGGGTGAATATAAATGAGTCAAAAACCGTTATTGCTGCAATTATATATTCCGTTGTTAATAGTAATTTTATTAACGTCAATAGTTGTAATGGTTGATGCTGGTTTCTTTATTAAGCAGTTTGATCAGGAACAAACAAGAGATAGTCTGTATGCCAGGGCTAAATTATTAGAGATGCAATTAACAGTGGATGTGTTAAAAGATAATAAAAAAGTCAATGAAATATGTCGCAATGCAGGAAAAGCGATTGAAACCAGAATTACAATTATTAAGCCAGATGGTGTTGTAATCGCTGATTCACAGGAAGATTCTGTGAATATGAATAATCATTCAGATAGACCGGAGATTATTGCCGCGTTAAACGTGCAAACAGGTACGAGCATAAGATATAGCAAAACATTGAAACAACAGATGATATATGTAGCAATTCCCATTATACGTGATGGCAAAATAGATGTTATTTTACGAACATCATTGCCATTAAAATTTATTAATAATGCAGTTAATATTGTTAAAATAAAACTATTTTATGCATCTTTAATAATATTAATTATATCGGCAATGCTCAGTTATTTTCTTTATAGAAAACTATCTCAACCGATTAGTGAGATTCGTGATCAAGCAATCAAGTTCGCAAACAATGATTTTAAAAGGAGATTACCTCATTATAATACTTCTGAATTAGACAGTCTTTCTGTTGCAATGAATTTTATGGCTGAGCAGTTGTATGAAAAAATACGACTGACTACTCAGCAAAATAGTGAATTAGAAGCAATTCTGACCAGCATGATGGAAGGAGTTGTGGCTATTGATAATCAGGAAAAAATTATCATTATGAATAGTGCTGCTTCAAAATTATTGGGTGTAGATGTAAATAATTCGCATGGGAAAAAGATATATGAAGTAATTCGTAATTCAGATTTCTTGAGATTTTTAAATAAAATTGTTGAGTCAGGTAATTTGTGCGAAGAAGAGATTGTGTTTCACGATAATACAGTGCCAAAATATATGCAGTCACATGGCGCGTCAATCAGAAACGATAAAAATGAAATTATTGGTATGCTGATAGTTTTAAATGATGTAACCCATCTGCACAGGTTGGAAGAGATAAGACGGGATTTTGTCGCTAATGTATCGCACGAGTTGAAAACACCAATTACCAGCATAAAAGGATTTGTAGAGAGTTTACAGGACGGCGCAATTGATGAACCGGCGGACGCACAGCGATTTCTTGATATTATTGCCCGTCATGCAGACAGGCTAAATAATATTATTGATGACCTTTTAGCATTATCACATATTGAACAAGTCGGTGGTAAAGGGATGCAATTAGAACTTGCTGGTGTAGCAATGATGTTACAAAATGCTGTGAGTTCATGTGAATATAAATTAACTGAGAAAAATATTAACGTTGTAATAAATTGTCCGGATGATTTAAATGTAATAATGAATTCACCATTGATTGAACAAGCGGTGATAAATTTAATAGATAATGCCGCAAAATATAGTGAGTCCGGCACGACTGTTACATTGTCAGCAGATAATATCCTCAGTGAGTTAATAATTAAGGTAACTGACCAGGGAACCGGAATACCTGCGGATGCTTTGCCCCGAATATTTGAAAGATTTTATCGGGTTGATAAGGGAAGAAGCAGAAAACTGGGTGGTACTGGTCTGGGATTAGCAATTGTAAAACATATTGTTCAATCACATGGTGGGTTTGCGGAGGTTGAAAGCGTAGTGGGAGAAGGGTCTACTTTTACTCTGCATATTCCAATAAAATAAACAAAAGGCTGGAATATTTTCCAGCCTTTTTTATTACATATTTTTCACTTTAAAGTAACATATGTTTAAACAGGTCGCTTCGACAGTCTCAGCGACCGGTCACTGAGACTGTCGAAGTGACCTTAAACGAAAGATCTGTTATTTATTTATCTTTTTTATTTGCCGCATTCCATACTTTTGATGGTAAAGCCCACAGGTCAATGAAACCTTTGGCAAGACTCTGGTCAAAAACATCTCCGGTATCGTAAGTCGCAAGGTCAAATCTGTATAATGACTGATTAGATTTTCTGCCGGCGGCCATGCACATACCTTTATGTAATTTCATTCTTACTTCGCCATTTATTGCTTTTTGTGTATCATCAATAAATGCGTCAAGTGCCATGCGTAATGGACTGAACCATAAGCCATTATAAATTAATTCAGTATATTTCTGTTCGATGCCAAGTTTGAAATGTGTTACTGAACGCTCGAGACATAAAGATTCTAATTCGCGGTGTGCGGCAATAAGAGTAATTGCTGCCGGGCATTCATAGGTCTCGCGACTTTTTATACCGACTAATCTGTTTTCTACCATATCAATGCGGCCAACGCCGTGTTCGCCGGCGAAACCGTTTAATTGGATGATGATATCTTTCAGTGACATTCGCTGCCCATCAAGACTTACAGGTACACCTGCTTCAAAGCCGATATTTACATATCCTGCTTCCAGTGGTGCCTCTGTTGGTGACTTTGTCCATGTCCATACATCCGCAGGTGGTTCGGTCCATGGGTCTTCTAAAATTCCCGCTTCACAACTTTTTCCCCACAGGTTAACATCCAGAGAATACGGGCTTTTTTTAGAAACCGGAATTGGTACATTATGTTTTTCCGCATATGCGATTTCCTGGTCGCGGGTCATTCCCCATTCGCGCACCGGTGCAAATATTCGCATTTGTGGAAACAGGCATTGCCATGTAACTTCAAATCTTACCTGGTCATTTCCTTTGCCGGTTGAACCGTGAGCCAAAACGGTGGCGCCTTCTTCAACAGCAACCTCGCCAACCAATTGCGCGATTAATGGACGCGCCAGAGATGTTGAAACCGGATATCTGTTTTCATACAAGGCGTTTGCTTTTATCGCACGACTGATATATTCATTTGCAAATCTTTCTTTTGCGTCAATTACTACTGACTTCACTGCACCAAGATTTAATGCTTTATCGCGAATGCCGGAGTAATCACGTTCTTCACCAACGTCAATTGCGACTGCAATGACCTCTAAACCTTTTTCCTGCTGTAACCATCTGACGGCAACTGAAGTATCAACGCCGCCGGAATAAGCAAGTACTACCTTTTCCGACATATAAACCTCCAAACATCTTAGGAATTTCAGGAATAATCCTGTGCGCATATTTTACTCTTTTTGACAGGTATAAGTCTATATCACATTAATTGAAATTTGATTTAATCACCCTATTTGTTATTATATGTATCCCTATGTAATTATGGTAATTTTGTTACTGTTAATAAAGTTTTAATAAATTAAAAGTAATCTGTATCGTTTAATTAATGGTGATTTGTGTATTTGCTATTTATGGGAAATTATTGATATAATTCTTTATCAATGCAATCATATATCTGGCGACGTATAAATATTAATGTACCTGAAGATTGGGAAATGCTGTCATATTCTATTAATTTTGATAATGGCAGTTGTTATTTCGGTGACAGGTATCAGCATCGGTTAATATTTAAATGGCGAAAAAGTTTATCAGAACCTGACACAAAAAAAATGGCTGTGGATTATTCGTCATATATTGGATTGCGTGATGATATATTGTCTGTTAAACCGATTTCATATTATCAGTGGGAGGGTGTAGAGGCAAGATTGTCCGATGCGGTTTACTCGTCGTACTCATCTTATTTGCCTGGTGAGAAATTGCTGGTGGAGTTAATTTTTCTTACACCTGGTGTCAGTGATAATAAATTAGAGCAAAAAATATTATATTCAGTAACTGAAGAACCTGTACAATTAGAGAATTATCGACGTTGGCGGGCATTTGGTATGGATATGGTAACTGATGATAATTATATAGTTAAGAAATGTCAGGTATTGCCGGGGTTGGCAACGATGAATTTTTCTCATGTTAAGGATGTTGCGTTATATGATTCATTCGAGC
>CAZNLA010000103.1:0-13125 GCA_964573385.1 uncultured bacterium | reverse complement strand
AATCCGGGACTGACACCGAGTGGCGAAGCCAGGAATGTGTCTGTCCCATCAGGATTATTCAATATTTTGCAATTGCCTTTAATTCGTAATTCGTAATTCCCAATTCGTAATTACCTAAACCACGCTCATCGGTAATCGTTCGCCGGATTCGTCTACGTCTACCAGCATATCGCCATCAACCTTGTAACCACGTAATACAAAGTGGGTGCTGGTACTTAATACATTATCCAACGCGGCTAATTTTGTGTTAACAAAACCGGCAATTTCGCGCAGGTCTTTCCCCTGTACCACTACGTGCATATCATAACTGCCGGATAACAGGTAAAGCGAACGAACCTCGGGGAATTTCATTATGCGTTCGGCGATGGCGTCAAAACCTACATCGCGCATCGGAGTAACTTTAACTTCAATAAATGCTGCCGTTGCTTCAACTGTATCCACGCGTTCCCAGTCAATAACTGCTTTGTAACGACGAATTATTTTTTTCTCTTCTGCGTCCTTAATTATCTTTTCAACTTCTTCAACTGCTCTGCCGGTACGTTCCGCCAGTTGTTCCACCGTCAATCGACAATCGGCTTCCAACATTTTTAAAATATCTTTCATTGCTTTTCTCCCCATTTACAATAAAATTGTACCTTTACGTGCTAAATGATGCAAGTGGTATATATTTTATTCTACCTAACCCATATAAATCAGACAAGTTTTCGGTTTTCAGATGTCGTCACTTCGACAGGCTTACTTACCTTTATAAAAACCTGACTTTTTGTACCGATTTTGTTACCAATGGTTTAATGTTGTCCCCAACGCTCACCTATTGGTAGATTAAACATTCTATATGATTTTTTGTTATTTTTATCACATTTTTGATGATTACAAAAAATATTTCATTTATTTTAAAAATATCGTTTAAAAACTATTGCAAAGATGGAAGAATACGAATATACTTTCATTACTCAACTATTTGAGTGTGTAACTATTGAGGTGGAAAACTAATGGCTAATGAAACTAATCGCGAGTCGGCGAAGAAGTTGCTGGAAGTTTTACCCATGGTGATGGGTGGCGTTGGTCGTGAAATGCGTAAGAGGCAGGTGCTGGAAGTGTCAATGCCTCAGTTCCGCGCATTGATGACTATACGTTTTCATCCGGAAATCCCCATGTCAGGTATTGCCAAGCATCTCGACATAACTTTATCTTCGGCATCTAAACTTATAGATGGTTTGGTTGATCGCGGGTGGGTACAACGCGCGGAATCGTCTGATGACAGACGTAAAACGTTGTTATCATTATCACAGGCAGGGAAAGAAGTGATAGAAGAACATCATAAAGCAAAGTTGAAATATTTCACAGAATTATTAAAAGATTTATCTGATGAAGATTGTATCATTTTAAATAAGGCTGCGATTATCCTGCAAACTTTGTTTGGACCAATGGAACCAGAACATATTAAGAGAATAAGAGAGGGTGAACAGAAATGAATAAAATCACTGTTGTAACACTATTTTTCATCTGTGTGGCATCATATGCTGCCCCGGTAATGACATTAAAAGATGCAATCGCGACTGCGTTAAAGAATGAGGAAACTATTTTGCGTGGCGAACAAGGCCTTGCTGCGGCTAAATATAAACTAACTGAATCTAAATCAGGTTATTTTCCACAGATAAGCGCGGGGTATTCGCAGGGGATAATAAATAGTACTTCTGCCATGGAAACCGGCAGTTCATCAGTAAGTGCCAGTATGAAATTTTATGATGGTGGTTTGCGAGAATCTGGTGTTAAAAACGCTAAATTAGGTATTGATACTTCAACAAATAACCTGGAAAGAACAAGGCAGACAGTGATTAATGAAGTTACCACCGCATATTTCACCTTGCTTAAGGCTAAAAAACAAAACGAAGTTGCCCAATCACAGTTAAAATTGTTAACGGGCCAATTAGAATTGATAAAAGCAAGAATAGAAGTTGGTGATGCTGCCGCGGTTGATTCCCTGCCGGTAGAAGCAAATGCCGCCAATGCCCGGTATGACTTGTTGACATCAAATAACAATATTCGTGTTGCCGCCATGCAGTTGCAAAACGCGATAGGGATAACAATAACTACTGACTTTGATATTGAAGATTATAGTCCAAAAGAGTTAGTAATTGACCCATTGGATAAATATATTGATATCGCGAAGGGGAACAGAAAAGAGATTCTGGTGGCAAAACTTGCGGTAGATACCGCAAAAATTAATATTGATGTCGCTAAATTAAATGCACGGGTTCGTCCGACTGTCACTGGTAAATGGAACGAACCGCTGACCGGCAACGGCAAAAGCGATTATTCGGTAACTGCAGGGGTGGAGTTTACAATATTCGATGGTGGCGCCAATAAAGCCGCCATCAATAGCGCAAAGACAACATATGAAAGTGCTTTAATTCACCAGAAACAGATTGATAAAGATATTATATCAGATGTGCAAATAGCATACATTAATCTGCTAAATTCCACTGAAAAGATAACTGTCAGCAAACAGAGTCTTAAATCAACACAAACAAGTTATGACGTACAACAGGAAAGATACAAATTGGGACTGGTTACACCATTGGATTTATTAAACGCGCAAAACGCGTTGATCAGTTCGCAATACAACGCGGTACAGGCTAATTATGACTATTACATTAACATCGCGAAACTTGAGTACGCGATAGGTAAACAGGGGGTGCTTTATGGTAACTAAAAGAAAATCAATCGGCTGGATTATAGTGCTGGTTGTATTGGCAGCAGGCGGATATTTTACATATACAAAAATGAATGTAAAAAAGCCGGTGACTATTAAGACCGCACTGGTGAAACGCGGTTCAATTACCTCCAGTATATCGTCCACCGGTATATTGCAACCGATTACAACTGTTGAGGTTAAATCTAACGCGGGTGGTACAATTGTTGAACTTGCCGTTGACGAAGGCGACTATGTAAAAGCCGGACAGTTAATCGCAAAGATTGACCCAAGCGATACCTTAACTACTCTGGAACAGTCACAGGCTGATTATGATGGCGCAGTGGCAAAAATTGACCAGGCGCAGAAAAATAAAACATTGCAAAAATTACAGTCAGACCAGTCAATTATATCCGCTCAGCAAGCAGTTCTTTCCGCCAACACCAAATTATCACAGGCTATTGAACAGGCGAAATTACAGCCACAATTGACCGATAATAGCATAAAGCAGGCTGAACAGTCTTTGCAATCCGCAAAAACCAAACTTGCCCAGGCTATTGAACAGGCAAAATTGCAACCACAACTTACAGATAATAACATTAAACAGGCAGAAAAATCGTTGCAATCAGCAAAGACAAAACTTGCCCAGGCAATTGAACAGGAAAAATTGCAACCACAACTGACAAATAACAGTATCAAGCAGGCAGAACAGGCATTATTGTCCGCCAAAGCTAAATTGTCGCAAGCGCAGGAATCAGCGGATATCCAGCCGAAATTAACCGCTGCCGCTATTGACCAGGCAGAAAGCAATCTAGCATCTGCCAAAGCATCGCTGAACCAGTTAGTTAATTCGCTGATTCCGCAACAGTTAAGTAGCGCGCAGGCCAATTTTAATAATGCAAATGTGGCATTAAATAACGCTGACAAAGAATTAAAAAGACAGAAGTCGTTATTGGAAAAAGGTTTTGTAGCAAAATCCGCGGTAGATGACGCGGAAGGCAAATACGAATCAGCAAAATCACAATATGATATTGCGAAAAGTAAATTAGATACCATAAAAGGTCAGACAGATGATGATTTGCTGGCGGCAAAATATAAAGTAAAACAGGCTGAAGCGCAATTAAATAACGCGCAGATAAATAAGGCCCAGGATAAATTAAAATTGCAGGATCTGGAAACGGCGAAGGCAGCAGTTGAACAGGCAGAAACCACGTTAAAAAATGCAAAAGACAACCGTGCCCAGGATACATTAAAGTCTAAAGATGTAGATATAGCCCGCGATGCTGTTGAACAGGCACAAACGACGCTGAAAAACGCTACCGACAACCGTTCGCAGGATATATTGAAATCAAAAGATGTCGATATTGCGAAGGATGCTGTGACACAGGCAGAAACCACGCTGAAAAATGCCCGTGACAACCGTGTTCAGGATAATTTAAAGAATAAAGATGTCGATGCTGCCCGGGCGGCATTGAAACAGGCACAAGCTAACCTTGATACCGCTATCGCAAATAAAATACAGGAAAGCATTAAAGCCGGCGACATTATTCAGGCAAAATCATCATTATCACGGGCAAAGGCATCTGTAACCAATGCAACCACACAACTTGGTTATACTACCATTACCGCCCCGCGTGATGGTGTGGTAATGAAAAAATATGTTGAAGTCGGGTCAATTGTCACCGGTGGTCGGTCGTCTAATATTGGCAGTGGGTCCGGTGTTACCATTGTTGATATTGCTGATGTATCAAAGATGCAGATATTAGCGAATATAGATGAAACCGATATTGCCCGGATTGAAATAGGACAGGATGTTGATGTTACCATTGACGCTTATCCTGACGAATTATTTGGCGGCAAAGTTGTAAAGATTGCGCCAAAGGCAATTGTTGACCAGAATGTCACCAGTGTGCCGGTAACAGTACAAATATCTATGGCAGATAAAAGACTTAAACCAACCATGAATGCCACCTGTGACTTTGTGATTGAACGCAGAAGAGATGTTGTTTGTGTACCGGCGGAAGCTATTAAAGAATCTGATGATGGCGTTACTGTGAGTGTTCAGGAAAATGGACAAACTGTTGTTAAAAAAATAACCATCGGCCTGGCCGGTGCTAATGAGGTTGAGGTTACCAGTGGTTTAAAAGAAGGTGAAACAGTGATAACGTCAATAATTGACCCTAATATAAAGAAAACCACCACACCAGCGGCGGGTGGCAACCGTGGACCAAGAATGTTTTAACATGACTTTAGTTCAAGGCGCTTTAATAAGTTTTTACAGGACTTTCGCTTAAGGTCACTTCGACAGGCTCAGTGACCGGTCGCTGAGCCTGTCGAAGCGACCATTTTAAAGCAAATTTATCTTTTAAAGCGAAAGTCCTGTTTTTGTTAATGTAAGAAAATATTTCTTATGAGGGTAAATTAGATGATTAAGATTGAACACCTTAGTAAAACATATCATATTGGCGATATATCTGTCCGGGCACTGAAATCGGTGTCAATTGAAATCGGTGCCGGAGAGTTTGTGGCCATCATGGGCCCATCCGGCTCGGGCAAATCAACATTTATGAATGTAATAGGATGTCTGGATAAACCAACCAATGGGTCATATACCCTGGATGATATTGAAGTGGCTGGCATGAATGATGATGAGTTGGCGATGGTGCGTAACCAAAAATTAGGTTTTGTATTCCAAACCTTTAATTTAATACCGCGTCAACCGGCATTGAAACAGGTAATGCTGCCGATGATGTATGACTTTAACAGTAAAAAGGATTTGAGTGAAAGAGCAACTACTGCTTTAAGACGGGTTGGATTAGCCGAAAGAATGCATCATAAGCCAAATGAATTATCCGGTGGTCAGCAACAACGTGTCGCTATCGCCCGGGCATTGGTGAATAATCCAAGAATTATTTTAGGCGATGAACCTACAGGTAATCTGGATACACGAACATCCGAAGAAATCATGCAAATATTTCAGGAATTGCATGGAGAAGGCAAAACGGTGATTATCGTTACCCACGAAGAAGATATTGCGAAGCATGCACAAAGGATTGTCCGGTTTAAGGACGGTCACATTGTAAGTGATATCCAGGTAAGCGATAGGATAGATGCCGTTACAGTGCTTGCTAATATGCCGGCAGAAGAAGACGATGAGGAGGAAACAGCATGAACCTGTTAGAATCCATTTATGTAGCCCTGGAAGGTTTAAAAGCGAATAAATTGCGCGCCTCCCTTACCATGCTGGGTATTATTATTGGCGTAGGGTCGGTAATTGCCATGTTAGCCATTGGGCAGGGAATGCGCGAACGTATGATGAAATCTATCCAGTCAATGGGTACGAATGTATTAATGGTATTTTCCGGACAACAGCAACGTGGTGGTGTAATGGGTGGTATGGGAAGCCAGCAAAACCTGACACTGGACGATGCTGACGCGATATTAAAAAATTGCCCGTCTATAGTTGCTGCCGTGCCGGAGGTATCACGTGGGGCACAGGTGAAATACGGTAATAAAAACACCAATGTATCTATCCTGGGCAGCGTACCATCATTTTTGTCAGTACGAAATTTTAAGATAGATTCCGGTAAAATATTTTCTGACCGTGATGTTAAATCAATGCGGAGAGTGGCGGTGATAGGGCCGACAACGGCGACAAACCTGTTTGGCACTGTTTCACCGGTGGGCAAAACCATCAGCATTAAAGGGTCAAAGTTTCAGATAATCGGGTTATTGGTGGCAAAAGGCGCGTCCAGTGGATTTGGCGGTGACCCGGATGACCAGGTGGTTGTGCCGGTTACCACAGCAATGCGTCGTTTGTTTGGTATGCGCAATGTACGTTCCATTAATCTGGAAGCAAAAAGCATGGATTTAATGGATGTAGCCACCGATGAAATTAAAAAATCTTTACGAAAATCACACCGCATAGCGGAAGGTGATGCAGATGACTTTACTATACGCAACCAGGCAGAAGCTATGACCATGGCTAATGATATGTCCGGGATGATTACCGCTTTTCTGGGTGGTATTGCCGCTATTTCGCTACTGGTGGGTGGTATTGGCATTATGAATATTATGCTGGTATCAGTTACCGAACGCACACGAGAAATAGGTATTAGAATGTCAGTAGGCGCGCGTCGCCATGATATTCAGACACAATTTTTAGTGGAAGCTTTGGTAATTTCTTTCATCGGCGGCGTATTAGGTATATTACTGGGTGTTGTTATCGCAAATATTATGGGAATGGCGACCGGATGGACAATAGCGATAACGCCATTTTCAGTGATATTGTCGTTCGGTTTTTCAGCGTTAATCGGTATAGTATTCGGCATTTATCCGGCATTAAAAGCCTCACGGTTAGACCCGATAGATGCGTTAAGATACGAATAAAAAAAGGAGAAGAAAATGGGTAAGAAAGTCTTTATTATTGCGATTATTGTACTTGCAGTTATCGCAGGTGGAGTATTATACTTCACAAAATCAAAAGGTGGGCAAAACACCATAAACGGCAGTTTTGGTGGTAATACCGCAAGCAGTGCCAATGGTGGTGCCGCCGGTGGTACTGACATGCGCGCCCAGATGGAACAGTTCCGTACCGACCACAAATTTACTTTTCAGTTTACACGTTTAGTTGGCAATGTCGGCCGGTTAGACAAAGAAACTGACACACCTTTAACTCAGGACCAGGCAAAAAAGATTCTTGCTCAACTGGAACCATTGCGCAAAGCAACGTCAATGAACCAGGATGATGCTAAAGAAAATATTAAAAAACTACAGGAAATATTAACAACTGACCAACGCGATAATATCGCTAAGATGAAAGAACGCAAACGCCGGTTTAACGGACCCGGTGGCAATGGTGGTCAGTCTGGCGCACCCGGTGCACAGGGTGGCGGTGGTTTTGGCGGTGGACAGGCCGGTGGGCAAGCCGGCGGACAAGGTGCCGGCAGACAACGCGGTGGATTTAAAATGGAACAAAACTTTAATCCTTTCAATAGCGCCGGCAACGAACGCATGGCAAAACGTTGGGATAAATTTTTCACCATGTTAAAAGACCGTGCGGATGGCAAACCACCTGTTAAAATGACAGCAGAAGAGAAAAAAGCTGCTGAAGAAAGACAAAATCAGGAACAAGGCGGACCCGGTGGCGATGCCGGATCAGGTAAAACCAACAACACAGAAGGCCCAGGCCCGGGCGGCCCGGATGGCGGCGGTGGACCACCACCCCCACCACCAGGCGGATAATTAAAAAATACAAAACTCCCCTGTTACATGGTAGCGGGGGAGTTTTTTTAGTTTGGTAATCGGTCTGATTGGTCTGATCGGACGGATTTTTTTATGATGAATTTTGCTGATGAAACTATTTTGCATACACTGTGTGCAAAATTATGTTAGAGCCATTTTTGTCTACTTATAGGTATTATGATAAACATAAACGTGATTTTTATACTGAATTATGCAGGATTGAAGGTTGGTCAACCAGGACTTTAAGTGAAAGAATCGATTCTATGCTTTATGAGTGTATAATATTATCAAGAAGACCGGAAAAACAACAAAGAAAATGACAGTGATGATGTCGTTAATTTATTAGAAAATGAATAGTGGCTATTTTACGTGACTGACTTAAAATTACGATAAATAACATCAAAGTTAAAATAAAAAACTCCCCCGTTACATGGTAGCGGGGGAGTTTTTTTTGTTTTGGTTATCGGGCGGATTGGACTGATCGGGCGGATATTATCGGGTTTATCGGACTGATTGGTCATTTTTGTGGTTGCTACAAATGATAAAGCTTATTCGTATGCGTTATTGGCTACTTTTGGTACCTTTGCGTATAGGTCATCCCATTCCGGGTTTGGCACAGGTATTTTAGCTTCCACTTCATCCTGCCAGTCAAGTAATAACTGTTTCAGTTCCGCGGCTAATTGCGGGAATTCGGTGATACGGTCAACTGCTTCGCTGATATCTGTTGGTATGTGGAATAATTCGTCTTCACCGGATGCGTAACGGTGTATTAGTTTCCACCCATCCCGCAGTACCCATGCCGCAGGTTGCCCACCCTGATTGCCGTAATGCGGAAAATGCCAGAATAATGGGCGTTGTTGCATTTCACCTTCACCGGTGATAATTGGCATCATACTGACGCCATCACAATGTTGTTCCGGTTTTAATGGCAATCCGGCGGCTTCCAGGAAGGTTGGGTAAAAATCACAGCTTTGAACTGGTTCATTGCTTTGTGTGTGGTGTTTTATTTTTGCCGGCCAATGCATAATCTGGCAAACCCGGGTGCCACCTTCGCGGTCCCACCCTTTGCCTGCCGATAGTGGCGCGTTGCAGGTTGGGCTACCCTCGGCAGTTGCCAAACCACCATTATCACTGACAAAAACAACAAGTGTATCTTCAGTCAAACCTTCCTGTTGCAATGTGTCCAGTAATCTGCCAATGTTAGTGTCCAGATTTTCTATCATCGCCGCGTATTCCGGGTCTGATTGCAGAACCCTTTGCATTACCCGCGGCATTGGTTTGCCATTGTCCCACGGGTACGGCAACACCGGCATTTCGCCATTATCAACAAATGGATTAATGGTATCTATCGCCAATGCCTGTGCTTTCTTTTTATATTTTTCTACCAATTCGGGTGGTGATTGGATGGGGATGTGCACCGCGTAATGGCAAAAATTAAGGAAAAACGGTTCATCATCTTCACGATTCTGTATTAATTCAATGGCTTTGTCGGTCAGATGGTCGGTCAAATATTTACCGGGTTCGGCGTCCGGCAGTTTCGGGTTATTCCACGGGCTAAAATATCCGCCAACCGGCATGCCATAATGGCACCCGCCGATATTTATATCAAAACCGTGCTTTTCCGGATAAAAATCTTCATCGCCGAGATGCCATTTTCCCACATGCCAGGTGTGATAACCACCTTTTTTTAATTCTGTGGCAATACTAATTTCTGTTAATGGCAAATAATGCAGAAATGGCGCTTCAATGACGCGTCCCTGGCGGGTGCCGGCAATGAAATTTGTAAGGCCGACACGCGCCGGATATTTGCCGGTCATGATACTGGCACGGGTAGGACTGCATACCGGGCATGACGCGTAGGCGTTAGTGAACCTTACGCCATTTGCCGCTAATTCATCCAGACGCGGTGTTTCGTAAAATGACGAACCATAACACCCCAAATCCCGCCATCCCAAATCATCTATTAAGATCATCACAATATTAGGACGTTTCATAATATTCCCCCCGTTGTATGGTATTGTACCGCAGGCGGGGGAATATGGACAAGGTATATATCCCCCCAACACATCTCAGAAGGAGAGCAATATATATCAGTATTCTCGCTTAAGGTCACTTCGACAAGCTTAGCGACCATTTAAAAGCATATTTGTCTTTAAAAGTGAAAGTCTTGTTATATATGAATATTTTCAAAACTATTACAAAACAGGTTTAGTAATTGCTCTTTACATTCCCAAAATGTATAATTCCTGCAGGTGGTAATTAATAATGCAATATCAATTAAATCGTGAGATACCTGTTTGTGGCGGGTGGGATGTTATTGTTGTCGGTGGCGGGCCTGCCGGATGCGCCGCAGCAATCGCCGCAGGACGCGAAGGCGTAAAAACGTTACTTATAGAAGCTACCGGTATCCTGGGTGGCATGGGCACTTCTGGTTTGGTGCCTGCATGGTGCCCATATTCTGACAAAGAACAGGTTATTTATCGTGGCATAGCCCTGGAAGTATTGAATACCTGCAAAGCCGGTATGCCGCATGTTAAAGATAATGATATTGACTGGGTGCCGATTAACCATGAATTGTTAAAAAGCATATATGACCGTCTGGTTACTGACAGTGGCGCGGAAATCCTGTTTTTCTCGCAATGTGTTGGGGTAGACCGTGATGATGCGGGTAATATAAATTACCTGTTAATAGCCAATAAAGAGGGTTTAAAAGCATACCACGCCCCGGTGGTTATTGATTGTACCGGCGACGCGGATTTGTGTGCTTATGCGGGTGCGGATTTTGAAAAGGGTGATAATGCCGGAGAAATGATGCCGGTAACACACTGTTTTGAACTTACAAATGTGGATGAATATGCTTACCTTAATGGCGTATATCTGCATGGTGGTAATCCGGATAGTCCTGTTTGGGAGATGGCAAAAGACCCGCGATTTCCATTAATAAAGGATACCCATTTATGTAATAATATTGTTGGGCCTAAAACAGTAGGTTTCAATGCCGGTCATCTTTGGGATGTTGATTCCACTGACCCCCGCAGTATTTCAAAGTCAATGGTTGACGGCAGGGAATTAGCAAAGCAATTTCGCGACGCATTGGCCATTTATTTTCCCAAGGCTTTCGCCAATGCTTTTCTGGTGAATACCGGGTCATTAATGGGTGTGCGTGAAAGCAGACGAATAAAAGGTGATTATTCTTTGACAATTAACGACTGGATAGCGCGACAATCATTCCCGGATGAAATATGCCGCAACAGTTATTTTATCGATATTCATACAGCAAAAAATGAGGTTGAAGACGCTTTAATAAATAAAACAAACCCAACAATGGAACGGGCAATGCATTACGGCAAAGGTGATTCCCATGGCATTCCTTATCGTTGTCTTACTCCCATCGGACTGCGCAACACATTGGTGGCAGGACGTTCAATTTCCACAGACAGAACGGTACAGGGTAGTACCCGGGTGATGCCGGTGTGCCTGGCAATGGGCGAGGCAGCAGGAACCGCGGCGGCAATGGCAACAAAAACCGGCAATGATGTACGGGGAATTAATGTTGATGAATTGCGGAATAAATTACGCGATAACGGATGTTATCTGCCATAAAGGATATATAATTACGAATTACGAATTATGAATTACGAATTTAAAATATTTCGGTTTAAAAACATCGATTTCAAACGATTTTACCCCGGAATAAAAGAATAAATTTGCAATTTTTAATTTGCAATTTACAATTTACAATTTACAATTTGCAATTTAAAAAGGGGTGTATATGGAAAATATGTTAGTTAAAGAAGAGATGTTGCCTGTGGTTGATGCCGTCGACGTATTGGTTGTTGGTGGTGGTCCCGCAGGTTTGGCAGCAGCATTTGCCGCCGCGCGCGCAGGTGCGTCTGTTATGATAGTTGAACAGTTCAACTGTCTGGGTGGCGTTGCCGGTGCCGGTGGCCATGGACATATCAGTATCTATTGCGCCTGGGGATTAAGTAACCGCATCGTCGGGGGTATTGCGGATGAATTGGCAACCCGGTTAGTTGCGGATGGCGTTGCCCACCGTTCTCCACATGGTGTATGGTTTGAGGTAGAGGGATTGAAGTTTCTGCTGGATAGAATGATAAAGGAAACAGGAACAAAAATTCTGTATTACACACAATTCAGCAAATCGATAGTTGAAGATGGCAAAATTATCGGCGCCGTTATCCACAACAAAGCGGGAAGGCAGATAATCCGCGCAAAGAGAATTATAGATTGCACTGGTGATGGTGATGTGGCGGCAAGTGCCGGCGCGCCATATGATACCGGACGACCGAATGACCAGAAATGCCAACCTGTCACCCTGATGTTCACCATTGGCGGTGTGGATTGGGAACCGGTGGCAAAATGGCATACCCAGGATTATGGGATGTCACATGTATGGGAAGAAGCGCAACGCAACGGTGATATGGAACCTTTTCAGAAAACAATTATGGGTTTTTGGCATACCCCGTCACGTCCGGACCAGGTGGGGATTAATTTCACCCATATTACCGGGATTGATTCCACCAAAGCAACCGACTTAACCTATGCCACCATGGAAGGAAGACGACAGGCTTACCAGAGTATTGATGTCTTTAGAAAATATGTTCCCGGCATGGAAAATTGTTACATGGTTTCAACACCAAACACAGTTGGTATCCGCGAATCACGCCGTATAATTGGCGATTTTGTCCTTAATGAAAACGATTTAAAAGCAGAGAAAGTATGGGATGACTCCATCGGGTACGGTTCTTTCTTTATTGATATCCACCATATTGATGGTGCTGGAATGGATGAGACTACATTCCGACCACATCCCGGTTTTAAATACCAGATTCCATACCGCGTATTGGTGCCACAAAATGTGGAAAACCTGTTGGTTGCCGGTCGTTGTATATCTTGCACCCATGTTGCCCTGGGGTCGTTGCGGGTAATGGTGCAATGCATGCTGACGGGCGAGGCCGCCGGTATCGCCGCGGTACAATCAATTAATCAAAATGTAACCCCGGGAAAGATTGATATATCGCTATTACAATCTGCATTACGCGCAAATGGTGGAATTTTAAACGATGAAGATATCGAAAAGTATAATTAATGTGGGTGATGATAATATTATTTCAGGACTTTCGCTTTAGGTCACTTCGACAGGCTCAGTGACCGGTCGCTGAGCC
>CAZNLA010000102.1:0-13148 GCA_964573385.1 uncultured bacterium | reverse complement strand
GAGATTTCTGAATGTGACTGGAGTTCAGACGTGTGCTCTTCCGATCTCATCCACCGGTGATTATTGTACCATCCGCGGTTTGTACTAACGATGTGAAAAGTGGCACAGAAATCTGTTGGGGATAATAATTTTTACCGGCAGTCAGTGATAATAATCGCGCGCGATCGGTCGGTTGGTTGCGGCTATCTAATAATGATTGTTTATTTATTACAGTAATATCTTTTGATATCTTTTTATTGGTTATGGTAAATTGCATAAGCCATGAACGTACAAAAGAGAATTGATTATCACCGCATTGCGCTATTCCCACTACTACCTGTCCGGATTTATTTATTGAAATCCCTGTCATTACCAGCTTTGTATATTGGCCATCAAACGGGTTTCCGGATGTAGCAAGAATAGAAAAATCACCTTCGTTATCTTCAATACCGATAGCCAATTCTGCAACTTTATTATTCACCCGGATAAAAGCGATAATAGCTCGTTTGTCAGCAAGTAAAGTTACGGCAGCATTCTCGGCATCTGCCGGCAAGCGAATATCCGGACGGTCATCACCTGCCTCATCAAGACAAGCAACTTCAACTGTAGTACCGGATGTGTTCTTTTTTTTACATAAAATATAGCTGTTTTCACCTGCGGTTGCTAACAGAGGATTAGCCAATAATGGGTCTGCTGGGAAAATGTCCGGAGATATCGCAAGATTAATATCGCGCAACTGCCTGCCATCATAGTTCCAAAAAACTACCCGACTGCCGTTATCCTGGTCAAAATCTAAAATGGCTATCTGGTGGGTGGTTTCATTATTTACAATTGCCCGGGGACAGTTGATGACACCGTTTTCACGCACGGGTTTGCTAATGAAAGGGTGAAACGTCACTGCCATAACACAGACAGAGAAGATAATGCCAGAAATTAAAATCATTAAATAACGCATTTTGCTTCTCCTTTTATTTTATATGATATTACAGGACTTTAGTTTAAGGTCACTTCGACAAGCTCAGTGACCGGTCGCTGAGCCTGTCAAAGCGACCATTTTCAAGCAGATTTTTCTTACAAAGCGAAATTCCTGTTTTAAAATAACAATACTGCAGGACAGCAACATATTACCGACCATGCGAAGTAGTCCTGTGCAAAAGTCTTGTGATTTTCCTGTTTACGCTATTATCTGGCTTCCTATCTCTTCGCCCATAATTGCTTTTAACAGGTTTCCGGATTTACGCATATCTAAAACTAATAACGGTATTTTGTTTTCCATAGACAATGAAATGGCGGTTGCGTCCATAACCTTTAAACCCATTTTTAATGCGTCCATATATGATATGGTATGCAATAATTTTGCGTCCGCATTTGTTTTTGGGTCACAATCGTAAACACCATCCACATTTGTCGCTTTAATAATAGCCTGAGCGTTAATTTCCGCCGCCCGCAGTGCTGCTGCAGTATCAGTGGTGAAATATGGGTTGCCGGTGCCACAGGCAAAGATAATAATGCGTCCCTTTTCCAGATGCCGCACAGCACGACGACGGATATAAGGTTCGGCCACCTGTTGCATGGTAATAGCGGATAAAACCCGTGTTTGCACACCGGCTTTCTCTAACGCGTCCTGCAACGCCAGGCCATTCAATGCGCTTGCCAGCATCCCCATGTAATCCGCTGTGGTACGTTCAATACCAGCGGTTTTGGTGCCGGTACGGGCACGGAAAATATTGCCGCCACCCACCACAATACCAATCTCTACATTATGGTCATGAATCTCTTTCAACTGTTCGGCCATATCAGCCACAATATCCGGGTCAATACCAAAACCACGTTCACCAGCCAATGCTTCACCAGACAGCTTTAACATAACACGCTTATACTTAGGGGATAACATCATTACTATCCTTCTCTCAAATAATATGGTGATATTGTACCGTTTTTAACAGTTTTTGGGAAGGTATAGGGATTGGGATTCTATTTGCAATTTTTCAACTCTTCACCATTCAAAACAGCTAACAATAAACAGAATCATTATCAAATTTAGTCTCTGTATGGAACTGTGCGGGAGCACGGCTATCCAGTTTTCAGTAAACAGAATCCTTTTCTCTCTATTGTTACCGGGGATAGCCGGGCTCCCGCCCTGTTCCAAACGGTGACAGTTATTGATAAGTTAATTTTCCTATTATTACCAGTCAAAACACCAAGCCTTATTTACATTATCATTTTAAAAATCTCTCTGTGAATCTCAGTGTCTTCTCTGAGCAACTCTGTGTCATAGAAAATTTTCACTCTTCAGAATTTCACTCTTCAAATTTCACTGCACCAAACCCTTAGTAACAGTCATAAATAGATCCTCAAGGTCAAGTTTTGTCCCGGTGAAGGACTCTACCCGGCAACCTGCATATACTAACGCGTTTAACAACTGGTAAGGTGCAACCTGGGCATGGTCAAAGGTTATTCTTAAACAACCATCATATTCATCAACCTTAGAAACGCCTGTTATTTCCTGTACTACTGCTATTGCCTTTCCTATATCATCACCTTCGGCTAAACGCACCATGTTGCATTGACCGCCATTAATTTGCGCCAAAATTTCGTCCATGCCGCCATTTAACAGTAAATTGCCTTTCTCAATAATCCCTACTTTGTTACAAAAATCCGCTAATTCTGGCAAAATATGTGATGAAATAAGTATGGTTTTCCCCATATTACTTAATTCTTTCAGTAATTCTTTAAGTTCAATTCGTGCGCGTGGGTCAAGTCCGGACGCGGGTTCGTCCAACAATAATAATTTCGGGTCATGTAATAAAGTCTTCGCCAGACATAACCGCTGTTTCATCCCACGCGATAACGAATTAACATACGCGTCTTTTTTTACCGTCAAATCGGTTAATTCCAGGACATCATCAATTAATCCCGGTCGGGTCTTTGCTGGTATTTTATATGCTGCCGCAAAAAAATCGAGATATTCCCATGATTTAACGTCATCATATATCCCGAAATAATCCGGCATATAACCTATTTTACCACGCATTTCGTCAGGATTTGAAATTAAATCGATACCATCGATTGTAGCGGTACCGGCGGTAGGTGGCAATAATGTGGAAAGCATGCGAATAGTTGTTGTTTTACCGGCACCATTTGGGCCAATAAAACCAAATATATCCCCGGTAACCAGCGATAAATTTAAATTATTAACCGCTGTTAAATCGTCATAAGTTTTAGTAAGTCCATTAATCTGCAACATAAGATTTTCTCCTGTAATTATAGTAGCAAATATTGTATAAAAAGAAAACCGGAAAATAAATATTAATAATTCTCTATTCACAAGCAGTTTAATATGGTAACATTGACGTATTATGATTTCTATTATTATTCCTGCACACAATGAAGAAAAATATTTACCGGGTTGTCTTGATTCTATCGCCCGGGCCGCTGGTTATTGCGGTGAATTTGTTGAAATAATACTGGTTTCCAACCGGTCATTTGACTCTACTGAGGCGATAGCCAAAGGTGCAGGCGCGATAATTGTACGCGAGAATGAAAAGAATCTCGCAAAGGTACGCAATGCCGGGGTTAATGCCGCCACCGGTGATATTATAATTACCATCGACGCGGATTCGCGCATGCCGGACGATGCACTACAGAAAATAAAAAAATATCTGGCAGATGATAAAAATATTGGCGGAGTCGTGGATATTAAATTAGACAGATATTCTTTTCCATTGTGCTTTACGCAAATGTTATTAAATATGGTTCTTTTCTTCACCGGCCTTGGTGGTGGCATGTTTTGGCTACGCCGATCAGATTTTTACAACGCCGGTGCTTTTAATGAGAATATAAAATTAGGTGAGGATCTTGATTTCGCTAAACGAATGATAAAATTAGCAAAAAAGACTAAAAGGAAATTTATCCGAAAATCAGGGATTACTATCACGACATCAACCAGAAAATTTGATAAATTAGGCGACTGGTATTTCCTGAAATCAATGTTTAAAACGAAGGATATTAAAAAGGGTATGAAAGGCGAAGACAGTCCTTTCACTGATGAATATTTTTACCATTTCAACGATTAAACCCACACGGACTAAGGTGTTTTATGAAATTATTTCTATTTTGTTTTTTTATAATGGTGGCAACTATGTCGGCAAACGCGGTAATTGATGCATTAATCTCTACAGAGGGTTCCATACAATTATCTGTTAACAGCAGGCCATTTGGCATACTTAATCCCGGTTTGTTTGAAAACAATTGGCAGAACGCGTCAGCAACCGGCGGCAAAAAAACGACTGATAATATCTTCACCAGCACCATAAAATCACCAGGTGGCAAAATTGTAGATGTTGAAATGACAATATCCCCAAAAGACAAGGGTGTGCGTTTACAATACAAATTAACCCCGCGGGAAGAAATGATGTTGAATAGTCTGCATGTATCCATCAGCATCCCGGTATCTTTTCTGGTGGGCGGGTCATATATTTTTGACCGTAAAGAAAAAACATTCCCTGACCAATTAACTGATGTTTTATTACGCAGCGGCAACGCTAAATCACTGTCACTTGTTTTCCCGGATAAACAACAGCTTAATTTTAAGTTTGATGACCGCACCGCTTTATTAGTTCAGGACGACCGGAAATGGGGAAATACCTTTTCTCTGCGTTTCGGCCCACAATTCCAAAATGCTGAAAAATGGAAAGCCGGGCATAGTGAAGTTATAGATTTCACCATTGATAATGACGAAGGATTTACATACGCTATGGATGAACCGGTTACAATAACCGCGGGGAAAGACTGGTTGCCGTTGGATTATGATAAAACTATAGAAAAAGGTTCCATAGTAGATTTATCACCGATTTTAACATGGCATTATCCCGCAGGTAAATATGGCCGGGTTATAACCAATACAGGCGGACATTTTGCTTTTGAAAAAACTCCGAAAACACCGGTCCGTTTTTATGGTTTTAATCTTTGTTTCACCGGGCAATACCTTCCCCACGCCCAAGCGGATATTTTAGCGGAACGTATAATAAGGTCAGGATATAATACTGTCCGTATACACCATTACGAGGGTGAATTAATTGACCGATCCACCGGCAATAGTTACACCCTGCGCCAGGATAGTCTGGACCAGTTAGATTATTTAATCAACGCTTTCAAACAACGCGGAATATATATAACCACCGATTTATTCGTATCACGCCCGGTGTTTGCGCGTGAAATATGGGAAAATGCCACCGGTGATGTGGGCATGGATAACTTTAAAATGGCGGTGCTGGTTAACGACAAAGCATTCAACAATTATTGCAAATTTGCTATGGAATTATTGAACCATAAAAATATTTATACCGGAATGCGACTGGCAGATGACCCGACACTGGCATGGATAAGCCTGATAAATGAAGGCAACGAAGGCAATTATTTAAGCCGTATCAGCGATAATGTAAAAAAAGACTGGCAAACCGCCTGGAATAAATGGCTGGTAAAAAATTACCCGAATCGCGCGGACCTGGTTGCCGCGTTAGGGACATTGCCGGACGACCAGGATGCAAGCAAAGGAAATATTCCGCTGGTCACCCGTTTTGACGACACACCACAAGGCATATTAGCCAGCAGATTCTGCGCTGATACCGAGAAATCATTCACTTTCCGCGCCCATGATTTCTTGAAGAAAATCGGCTGCAAAGCATTGATTACAAATATTAATAGCTGGAGTAATCCGGCGCAATTGCAGGATGTCCGACGTGATTTTGATTATGTTGATGACCACTATTACGTTGACCATCCGGAGTTTATTGAAAAACCGTGGCAATTACCATCACGATGCAGTAATTCAAGCCCGGTGGCAGATGGTGCCCCCGGTGGAAGATCCAACAATTTCCGCAGACTGGCGGATAAACCATTCACCGTAAGCGAATATAACTACGCCGCACCGGGACGTTACCGCGGCGTTGGCGGTATGTTAACCGCAAGCATGGCGGCAATTCAGGATTGGTCGGCAATATGGCGTTTTGCCTATAGCCATAACAGAAACAATATCATTGAAACGACGCCCATGAATTACTTTGACATGGCCAGTGACCCGTTAAACCAGGCAGCAGACCGAATAGCCACATTAATTTTCCGCCGTGGCGACTTAAAACCATCCAAACATTTAATAGCAATTGTCATGACACCGGACGAATTAAACAAAGACGCTAAAACGACCCGCGATATGTCACCGGCATGGAACGGCCTGGCACTGGTTTCACGCGTTGCCACCATGGTGGTTACAGATAAAACTAAACTGCCGGTAAAGGCCGATATGGCATTAAACTTTAATGAAATTGATGACAAAAAAATAAACCCATACAAACCGGATGCGGGAGAAAAAATAGTTGCAGAGATGAAAAAATCCGGATGGTTGGCAACTGATAACCTGACAGATTTAAATAAACAGATATTCCAAAGCGAATCCGGCGAGTTCACTGTAAACTCCCGCACCGATATCTTTACCCTTAACACGCCATACACCTTTGGCGGTTACGCACCGATGGGCAGCAAAATTGTGGGGACATCCGCAGAAATAACGGTAAATAGTACCGGGGCAACAATAACCATCACCAGCATGGACAACCGCCCCATAAAAGACAGCACCAGAATGTTGATAACCCACCTTACCGACCTGCAAAATACCAATACAAAATATACCGAGAAAGCCCGGCGCACCCTCACCGCCTGGGGCGTATTGCCATATTTGGTGCGCACCGGCACCGCAACGGTAAAAATAAAAGTAAAAGAACCAGCCAAAACCCACGTCTGGGGAGTAACCACCAGTGGCAAAAGAATAAGCGAAATAAAAACCACCATAGAAGGCAACCAGATTGTGATACCCCTGGATATAAACGATAACGGCAAAGCGCGAATGCTGTATGAGGTTGTTTTGGAAAAATAAATAAAATAAATTTAATAAAACTATTGACATCTGACAAAAACATATTTAATATAATCAATAGATACTCATGATTAACCATATATTTTCTGAGTAATCAAATTAAACACGAAGGAGAAAATCGTGAAACTAACAACCCTTGTTTTGGCTATCGCCTTGTTAATTGGTAGTAGCATGTCTGTAATGAGCGCGAATCCCCCATCCAATGGAAAACCTCCTACTAATAGCAATACAAATGGACCGACTGTAAGAGTTACCCAAGGAATAACTGTTTATATTACTACTGATACTACTTTACCTGTATCGACATATGACAGCATACTAATTGAAGAAACTAAAAATTGCTTTAAATCAAAAGGATTTTCAATAACGGATAATACAAATGAAGCAGATCTTATAGTTGCGACATCAATTAATACATCAAAAGTTGGTGGAAATTTTAATCCGATAGGATGCTTGGTATGTGGTATATTCGGTGTAATACAAAACGAGGCTACAATAAACCTGAAAGCTATAATATATCAAAATAAAGCTCAGATTTGGAATAACACAGCAAGTGCATCTGCATCAGGTGAGTTTTTATTCGGACTTTTTGAAGATACTGCACCATTAGTAAAACGAACTATAATAACAGGTGTTACTGAATTATTTAAAACATATAATGCACCCAAATAACTTTATTATATATTAACACATAATAAATTACTTCCATAAATATAATTTAAACCTGCAAAATCAGGCAACTATATTGATTGCATAACTTTAAAGCAATCAAAATCATTCTTATGAAAGTAATTTATTATGATTTTATTAATCAATTCTATCTAAAAACAACTTTAAATACGGGAGAATATTATGAAATTGGTAAACTTATGGACTATATTTTTAATAACATTATGTAGCATTTCAACAATAGGTTCCAATATAAATAGCGATGATAAAAATAAAGTGAAAAACGCTGATATTACTGTAGTCATAAAACCTGGAACTACTATTGCTGTTGTTTTAAATCCATTGGAACCAAAATCAGAATATGATAATATATTAATAGAAGAAACTAAAAATTGTTTTAAAGAGAAAGGACTTGTAATATCAGATTCAGCTAAAACTGCTGATTTCATCATATCTCCATCTATCACAACATCCAAAGTAGATGGGAATTTCAACCCGGTAGGATGTTTAGTTTGTGGTATTTTTGGCGCAATAAAAAAAGAAGCAACAATAAATGTAAAAGCAGCTATTAGTAAAAATACAGCACAACTTTGGAATAACAATTCAATTACAACGACAAAAGGTGATTTTTTATTCGGTATTTTTGCAGACAATGACAGACTAATACAAAAAACTATTAAAACTGGCGTGTATGACTTGTTTAAAACGTTTATCATAAAATTTGACTCACTTACATTAACATTATAGTTTAAATTTTAATCATTATTTAAATTCAAACTATGAGGTTGCACTTATGAAAAAATCAACTATAATGTTTCTATATTTATTCTTTATTCTCTTTTTTATTACCCAGTCTATTTCTCAGCAAGGTGTCTCTGGTATAGAGCAAACAGATTGGACTCCATGGGAATATACTAATACCAGCCAGTTTAATATTCCCCTGGTTAAAACTACTACAAGTACAAATCCTTTGTCATTATCATTAATGCTGTGGAAAGAATTATCAAAACAGGATGGTCCGACTTGCCCGTTTATCCCTTCCTGCGCAGGTTATACAGTCACTGCAATTCATAAACATGGCCCCATTACCGGATGGATTATGGGAATAGATAGATTTTCACGGGATCACAGATGGGCAAGAGACGACAATTACCCTATTATCAATTGGCATTTATATGACCCGGTGGAGTAGGAATGAAATACAAATTGTATCTTATAATAATATTGATTACAGCAATAAATTTTATTAGTTTCGCTGAACCTGATAATATGGCTGTGAAAGCAGACCAGCAATATAAATTCTCACAATTTCTATTCTCACAGCATGATTATTTTCGGGCAATAACTGAGTTAAAAAGATTTACATTCCTCTACCCGGATGACCCACATGTCAGTAATGCCAATTTTCTAATTGCGGAAAGTTATTATAAAGCAGGAAAGTGGAATGACGCGCTAAACCTATTTCAGACTATTGAAACGGTATCTACCGGTCGTAAACATAATATTGCTACATTACGCCTGTCACATTGTCTGATAGAACTTAAATTATCAACACAAGCATTAGAAAAATTATCTCATTTAATAGTTGTATCTCCTGATGTTGACCGTGATATCAATGTCAATGCTTTACTGTTGTCAACATTAGCCGCAGTCAGACTAACAGATATCGACAAAACAAAGGATTACCTGAATCGCCTTAATGAATATAAAGATAATGCTGTCGCTACCACATTTGCCACATCAGCATTATCTTCCATTCAGTCATATTCATCTGCATCAAAAAAATCGCCATTTTGGGCATCAATATTCTCATCAGTAATACCCGGTACCGGACAAATATACGCCGGCAGAAAAACAGATGGGTATGTCGCCGCAACATCAATTGCGTTATTTACTGTACTGGCAATTGACGCAAATAGTTCAAAACATCGCGGAGAAAGAAACTTCCTGTATTTCTTTAACGCAAGTCAATATATAGCAAATATATATGGCGCAAACAAAGCCGCGAAAGCATACAACACCAATAAAAAAATAGATATGTTTAATCAATTAAATGGAAATATTATAGGAACCATTAATAATCAGCCAATTAGCGGTGAAATACCTTGAAAATTATTACTATTTTTATTGTAATGTTTTTTACTTTAAATAATATCTTTGGATCAGAAAACAATACCATTTCATTACAGGATGATGCTACTTCAACCATAATGTTTGCCAACAATTTGTTATTAAGTGGTGATTTTTATCAGGCCTCAGGTGAATACCAGCGATTTATATTTTTTTATCCAAAAGATGAACGGGTTGAAATTTGCGAAATCATGAATGCTTATAGTCATAATCGAGGTCGTCAATTTACACAATCCAACATTTTATTACAGAACTTTTTAACAAAATATCCTAATAGCAAATACAAAGAACTTGCTTTACTTATTTCTATGGGAAACTTGACAAATAACACCTGGAATGGTGTAAACTTTGATAAATTGACAGGAAAATTTGATACATCATCAATCGCGTATCAATTAATTGAATACATTCATGGATGGAAATTATTAGAACGGGGACAATGGTATCACGGACGCGAACAAATGCGAAAAGTAATAAATACATCAACTGAACCATATTTAAAAATTGCGGCCAACAGAGTTGTCGATACAATGTTGCTAAATCCACCACTTCAAATTAAATCTGTCCAAAAAGCAGTCAACCTGTCAAAATGGTTACCGGGTGCAGGACAATGGTCACTTGGCAATAAGATAGATGGAACTAAATCTTTTGTAACAACAGCAGGATTTACATACATTGCATATGACTGGTTTAAGACTGACTTCAGATTAGGCGCGATATTCATGTTGTATGAAGGAACAATGCGATTCTATAATGGTGGCAAATACAATACTGCGGAACAGGCAAAAACTATTAACAATGAAATAATTAACAATGCAATGAAACCATATTACCAGCAATGCAATCCACAGGGAATACTTGATAAATATCTGGTAAGTTTAACTGCAAAGCAGGAATTGATAACCAAATGACAGCCAAAATGTGTTATCGATATTTAATATTACTACTCTCCTGCATTCTCACTTTATCCATTAAATCAACTGCGGAGGAATCCGGTCAAATTACCTGTGCAAGAAAATTTATCAACTCTTTAACCCGTAAAGACATGAAAACAGTCCTGAGTTATTCTCCGACAACTGATGCTGATTTTTTTGGTCAGTTTCCTTTCACTACTCCCCCCAAAATATCAGACCCAATTGTTCGCGGTACTTACGCTATTTTCCGTTGGGAAGGGACATCAATTACTAAACCTGCCATAACATCAGGTTATATTTTACTACGACGCAAATCTAACATATGGTTATTCCGGCAACTTTATTACACGGTTGACACCCCTGGTGCGGTTATTAAAACGTTGAAAAAACGTAAAGAAACAGCAGATGATAAAATGGCTTTGCCTGTTGCAATGACTATGTTAAACAGGTATATGGGATTATGGTTAAAAGAAGATTATAAAGAGATGAAACCGTTATGGTATGACTGGACACTGACCGACAGAAGTAAAGCACCGTTAATTAAACCCAAAATAAGCAAAATATCAGAATCTATTAACAACCGGGGAGAAACAGTAATCGATTTTAAATTAACTTTTTTCTGGGGATTAGCGCAGGACATCAAAGGTACTTTCATAATGCTACAGGAAGACGGGAAATGGAAAGTAAGAATATCGAGTGTTGAACTTTATAATTAATAATAACGATTTCATTTCTTTCTATTTTTCAATAATGTAAGATGTTATTATTTTCATTTTTTTATTAAACATATGAATAAAGAAACAGTTATTAAAAACGAATCTATAAAATATTAAAAAAAACTATTGACATAGATTATAAATAAATATAATATCAGAATGTATACTGTTGATAAAGTTTAAAATCATTTATCAGATTGAGTTAAATCAGATACGAAGGAGAAAATTTTGAGAAAAATCAAGTTAGTATTGGCTGTATTATTAATTGTAATATGCAGTATTTCTGTTATGGGTGCAAATAAAAACAATAACCTTGTCCCGACAATCGATTCATTCACTCCAACTATTGGTAAGAAAGGTGATGTCGTAACTATAACAGGGTCGAAGTTTACTAATGCAACAGAAGTAGCATTCAACGGAATACTACAAACAAATTTTACTGTTAAGGATTCAACCTGTATCACGGTAAAAGTTCCCGCTAATGCCACTACTGGAAAAATAAGTGTGACGACTCAATATGGAACAGGATATAGTTTAGTTGACTTCTTCATTAAAGAAATAAATGATAAAATACCTGATCCTCCTGAAAATAATATCCCCATTTCACTTAGCATAGGTGCAGGGATTGGAATACCTTATGGTGGTATTGGTGGCAATGCTGAATATCACATGACTGATAAGGGATCTGCATATATTGGCTTAGGTGCTTTTCCTACAGAACTAAATGACTCCAGTGTTTCCATAGGATGGAATGTCGGTGGACGGTATTACTTTAAACATGACACTGGCACAGGTTCACGAATGCGGGTTTCTGCTGGTATAGGAGTTTTAGGTGTAAAAGAAACAATAAAAAACACTGGTTATTATTATATGGGTACATATTATTATAGTAACCCTGGGTGGTTGCCTGATGAATATTTTCATTACAATGAAAAGTCACTATTGATTGGTCCATATATTGGCATTGGATGGGCACCGAATAAATCGAGTGGTTATAAAGGCTGGGACTTTGATTTGCTTGGAATGTCTAATGGTGTTAAGGCATCTTGTGGGTATTCATTCTAAAAAGTAACAAGTTCATCATATATATTAATTATAATTATAATTATGATGTAAAATTTTATAGTGGAGGGAAAAATGTTCTATACAAAAATGACAACTATACGAAATGTGTTTTGTCTGTTAATGTTATTTATCACATGTGTGATTACCGGATTTTCTCAATCGATGGAGAAAGTCACTTATTCAGTGAAACAAACTATTGAAGTAGATACCAAAGGTTCTGCAAATATTAAATGGACAATAGCATTCAGTCCGGCAACTGCATATGATAATATAATAACAACTTATCATAATCTTTATTCTTTATTTCGTGAATTAAACAACGAACGAACAAATATGGAAATAGATAAAGATTTAAAAGAAATTGATAGAGATTCACTTGAAATAACTAAAGATGATGCAAAACGAACTATTAATGCAACTGCTAAATTAATTGGTTTCTCATGTAAAAAGAAAGATAGATGGCGCATTAAACTTACAAATAAAGAAAGCTTTATATTACAAGATCAAAATAAAGTTTTCACATCATCAGTTGGGATTTTATCAGGTTGGGTAATTGCTAATACAACAACAACTACAACAACATATTTATTACCTACAGATGCAACTGAAATACGTGTTGATAAAGAAAGAAATGAAATTAGTTATTTTTTACCACATGTTCGTGCTACAAACGGTGATGTATCAACAGATATAAGTATGCATTATAAAAAAGAGTACTTAAAGTGCCTTGAGTGCCTTAAGTAC